>CP076745.1:910180-1213574 GCA_019262145.1 Candidatus Methanogranum gryphiswaldense
GGATCCTTACCATACCACAATAATCCAAATTGAAATATTCACAAAAATCGACAAATCCTGTGATAGCACTATCGGCACATTCAGATCCGTCGCCGAGCGTCACCGCGATTGCCATTTTCTTACCCTTTATATCATTGCGAGTCTCAGGCTTTAATGCGTGAAGACGATTTAAAAATGCAAGGGTGCACGGCGTCAATTGATACATGTATATCGGACTTGCTACGATCACAAGATCTGCATCCAAGAATTTCGCATACAACTCCGACATGTCATCCTTTATGACACAATGACCTTTGACAACATTTGAACTGCAACATCCGCAATTAGAACATCCCTTGATCTGTTTATCAAACAGAGTAACGATCTTTGGACCTTCAGCACAAGTCTCGAATCCCTTAACTATTTTGTCAACGAGAGCAGACGTATTTCCATCTTTTCTCGGAGAACCGTTAAAAACTATGACCTTCATGAACAAAAAAAAACATTATTCATATAAAAGCATATAGAATGATTTAATTGCCCGGCCGAAGCCGGGCTATGAATTTAACTTTTATCAGATGTCTCTGAAGCAAACTGAATACTGCATCTTTTTCGCGCCGAAATATTTCTTCACGAACTCTGCGGTCTTCTCCGGGGGGAACTGCTTACAGGAGAATACATCGATGAACGCTCTATCTGTATCCTCTGCAAAGTGCCCTGAGATCTGAGATGTCTCTATCAACTGGACAAGGGAATATCCCTGGACCTTTGGTGAATCTCCGAAGAAAACTACCATCGGCTCTCCGTATCTCTTCATGTCTATGTATTTGGCCAGATCTATGGCAAACTGGGTGATGTGCTCTTTGGAAGAGATCTTGTGGTGGTCACACTCGCCGAGGTCAATACTGACCGCGAGGCCCCAAAGTTTCTCTTCATTGTATTTCTTCATTGCTGCCTCATCCGATATGAGGGCGCCTGCAAAGGGACTCATTGTGTACATTGATTCCACCTCACAAGAAAATTTCTTGTTGAACTTGTGATTTGATAGCAGTATTTCAAGTATTCTCTTCGATATATATCGATTTGTCTCATACTGGATAAATAAATACCGTAAGTGTCCCATATGGGATTTACAAAAGTAAAATCGAGTAGATTCCTGATGAATTGGTCTCCGGCCCCATATCGATTTAATACTATCAAGAATATGCATAAGCTGGCGGTTGGTATGGGTTCCAAAGTATACTTTACTGATATGCATACAGAATTCAATGATGGCCTTCTCGAAAAATTAGAAAGACTAACAGTAAAAGCTGGTCTTGAAGAGATCGATATGGAAAGAAAATTCGTAGCGATCAAACTGCATTTCGGAGAATATGGTAATCTTTCATACCTAAGACCCAATTATGTGAAGGTCATTGGCGACATAGTGAGAAAAAAAGGCGGGACACCTTTCATGACCGATTGCAGTACACTCTATGTCGGAATGAGGAAAAACGGTGTGGACCATCTCAGAAATGCTGAACTTAACGGATTTAATTCTGTGACTACCGGTTGCCAGACGCTTATTGGCGACGGACTTAAAGGAACAGATGATATTGAGGTCCTGATCAAAGACGGAATATATTTCAAAAAAGCCAAGATAGGCCGTACTGTCGCTGACGCAGACGTTATAATTTCACTCAACCATTTCAAATGTCACGAACTTACCGGTGTTGGCGGTGCACTGAAGAATCTTGGTATGGGTTGTGCATCCAAGAGAGGGAAGATGGAACTCCACTCATCTGGAAAGCCTACTGTTGATAAAGTCAATTGCAGAGGATGCAAAAAATGTTTCACTGTATGCGCACAAAACGCTATAGAATTGGTAAACAAATTGGCAAGGATCTCCCATGACAAATGTGTCGGATGTGGGAGATGTATAGCAATATGTCCGTTTGATGCCATTGCTGTTGTTAATGACGATAATTCCGACCTTGTAAACTGCAAAATCGTAGAATATGCAAAAGCAGTAATAGATGGAAAACCGAACTTTCACATATCGATGGTGACGGATGTTTCCCCCTACTGTGACTGTCACTCTGAAAATGATGTACCTGTGATCCCTAACTTAGGAATATTTGCATCTGCAGACCCTGTTGCTTTAGATAAAGCATGCATTGAAATGGCACAAAAACAACCAATAATGCCAGGTAGTAAACTCGATCTTGCATGCAACGGTAAGAAGACGAGCGACATATTCGTTTCAACCAATCCTAACACGCGCTGGCAATCAAACTTTGAGCATGCCGAAAAGATTGGAATGGGAAATGGGGATTACGAGATCATAATGGTGAAATGATGTTTGAATCTGGGATCTTGGAGGTGTGTATGCTGCTTTGTTTTGCAGCAGCCTGGCCTGTATCCATAAACAAATCTTTTCACACCCGTACTGCAACCGGTAAAAGCCTAGGATTCATGCTGATATTGGAAGTTGGATACGTATTCGGCATAGCAAACAAATTCGCCATAGATCAAGTCAATTATGTTGTATTTTTCTACGTTCTGAACATAACGCTTGTATCAATAGATGTAGCCTTATGGTTCAGGAACCACAAATTTGATAAATTGAGAGAAGCAGGACAATCGGTTGATTAAATAAACAAAGATTGCTAAATTAAATGCAATCTGGTGTCAGTAAAATACAATTAATTATGAGAACTATCGATAAATAATCGATAGAGGATTTGATGTCGCACGGATATTGTTGTAAAATTCAAATGAACTCTCATGCATACCACAACGGTGCAACCCATTTCTTGTAAACATCGTAATTCGGTCATAATCAGGACCATCTGCGCGACTGATTTTCAAAAAAAGAAATGATATGGTCAAAATAGCCCAACCAGCGACGAAGATATTATAATAAGCGGAGGAATAGGGGGAGAACATGTCGGTTCCGCAGAATGTCATCGATAAAGCCAATACCGGTGACATCAACTCATGCTTCGAGTTGGGTCAGATGTACGCCTTAGGTAAGGACACAAATGTCGATGAAATGGAAGCCTTCAAATGGTACATGAAGGCCGCGACCCTTGGACACACCCTATCTGAATATGTTATAGGCCTATGTTATGAAAAGGGCATTGCGGTCAAAAAAGATACACATGAAGCCATAATATGGTATTCTAAAGCTGCCTTGAAAGCAAATGAGGATGCGTCCTCTGCACTTGAAAGACTACTTGAAGATTCCTCTGTTCCTACGGATAAAAGACTATTCAATTATTATAAGAAAAAGGCCGAAGACGGCTGCCCCAGTTCAAAATACATGCTAGGCCTTTTCTATAACAGTGGCATCGGTACGGATTTCGATGCTGGAAAAGCATTCAAGATGTTCTCTGAATCCTCAGATATGGGGAATATGGATGCTCTCTGTATGAAAGGACTTTGTATATTGAGGGGGACAGGTACCGACCGTGACAGAACAAAGGGAGCTAGCATACTTGTCGAAGCAGCTGACAAAGGTTCTATCAATGCAAAATGCGAACTCGGCAGATGCTATGAACATGGGATCGGTGTTGAAAGAGATCCCAAGGCCGCATTCGATATTTATGCCAGGATGGCTGACATCGGCATCTCTATCGGACAGTATAATCTTGGCAGATGTTACATGGACGGCATATCTGTTCTAATTGACCCGATATATTCACACAGCTGGTATTCAGTAGCATTCAACAATGGATGCGTTCATGGTGAACTTGGCATGGCCAGATGTTACATGGGCGGTATCGGTGTTGAAAGAGACAAGAAAAAAGGATTAGAGCTTCTCCAATCTGCATCTGAAAAAGGATGCACAGATGCCATGGTCATGCTTGCTCAACTTTATTCCAAAGGAAAAGCGGTGAAAATGGATGCAAAACTTTCTGCAGAGTTATTCAAAAAAGCGGCAGACCTAGGGGACCCCTATGCAGAATTCATAACCGGAGAAAATTACCTTAATGGGAATGGTATGAGAACCAACCCCACCAAAGCAGCATACTACTATGAAAGAGCGGCAGAACACGGACATTCTGTATCCTGCCATATGATAGGTAACATGTATCTATCAGGCAACGGCGTGGAAAAGAATGAGGCAAAAGGATTTGCATGGTGCAGCAGATCGATGGAAGACGGATACAATAAATCGCAATTTGTGATCGCTGAATGCTATGCCAGAGGTAAAGGCGTTAAAAAAGATTTGAAGAAGGCCTTCGAGATACATTCCATCCTAGGAGACAAAGGCTATGCAAAATCACAACTTTTTGTGGCAAATTGTTTTATGGAAGGCATAGCGATTGATAAAAATGAGAAAAAAGCGTTCGAATGGTACATGAAAGGCGCCGAAAATGAGAACGTCATCTGTCAATATTTTGTAGGATACTGCTACGCTAACGGCATCGGTACGAAAGCCGATGAACAAAAAGCGATCATATGGTACACAAGAGCTGCTGAAAGAGGGCACACTGTATCCAAAGAGATCATAGAGAATTATACTGGAAAGAAAGTAATAATAAAGGGAGACGGCACACCGTTCGAATCCTACCTGTTCTCGGCAGAGAATGGAGACCCTGAATCCATGTTCATAATAGCAAGATATTATGAAGAAGGCATAAACACCGAAAAGAACTTGCAGGAAGCAAAAAAATGGTACAACAAAGCTGCTTCGCTCGGACACTTCGGCTCTAAAAAAGCACTACTGCGCATAAGAACTACAAAAGCAGGAAGTAATCCTTGAAACAAGGAAAAAGGTTTACTTCATCATGAAGTAGGTAACCGCAATAGCTGCTACCACAATAATGAAGGCGATTGCAGGGAATGCGGATACAAACTTATCCTCACCTGTTTTCGTCTTGATCTTATCTGCCATAAGGAAGCAAATAGCTGAATAGAATATAAACTTAGAGTATATTGGGAGAACATGAACGTGAGGACATTCATCTCCTTACCTGTACCTGCGAACGAAAATATCGTCCAGCTTTTGAATGAACTGAAATGTTCAAAGAACATTAAGGTCGCATCAGAAAATAATATACACATGACACTTTGTTTCATAGGCGATATCGATGAAGAGAAGATCGAAATCGTAAAAGAATGTGTCAATCGGTCTGTTATTGGAATAAACAGTTCCTCTATTGAACTTAAAGGATTGGGTGCATTTCCAAACATCACGGATCCAAAGATCATATGGGTTGGTCTGAGGTCGGATATTCCATTGAAAAAGATATCGGATTCAATAGGAAGAGAATTGGATGCCGTTAATATAGAACATGATCACAAACCTTTCAAACCACATATCACCCTAGGAAGGATATCTGGGCATTCAGATATTTCGATAACACTAAAAAAATATGCAGATATGCCATTTGGTGCCATATATTGTGACCGTGTCTTGATAATGAAAAGCGAACTCCTTCCATCCGGCGCAAGATACACAATATTGGATTCGATAAAATTACAGTAATTACACTAACTGTACTTTTTCTGTTTTATACTTCATCAAAAAGAACACTGTTCATGAGAAAAATAAAAAATCTCACCAAATTGAACAATGACAAAAGAGGAAGTATTGAAGGATTACCGCTCCAATTGATGATCGTGATACTCATTGCAACAATGGGCACTGCGATACTGATGGGATGGATGAGCAATATCGACACTCCGAATTCCATTGGTTCTGTGGACATAGTCTCAAATGATATCAATCTGAATGGAAGTAATTACACAGAAAGCGGTCATGTCGAAATATACGTAACAGACCAGGACGGAAATCCTCTAAATGGAGCAACCGTCGTCCTTTCTGGCCTTGGAGTTTGCGACAAAGAAGGCAGTACTGCGTACGGTACCACGGATGCGCAGGGACATATCGCATTCGATGATCTCAAAATAACCATGAGAGGTTCGAACATCGGTTTCATTACTGTCAATGTGTCAATGTCGGATTACGGTGAAGATAATTCTGCTAGAGTAGCGGTGATCGCATGAAAACGGACAGGAAGGCCATGATCGGTTTCCCGATGAGACTGGCCATTGCCTTCCTAATTCTCTCGGTCTCTGTACCCATACTTTCTGAACTGGTAGATGACATTGAGAACGACAACTCAGTAATGGCCGCATCCAATGAAGCAGAAAAGATATCTGATGCAATAACTAGAACATATTACGCAGGTGTCGGAGGAAGCTGCACGGTAGATGTTGATATCGGGTCTGACTGTTATCTAAGCATAGGGGGAAAGGATTCTTTCGCCTACACGATCGGTATCTTCCTGGGAGATGTTGAAAAAGAACGTATCTATTTACAAAGACCAACGGTGCAGATATTCGGAGACAGAGTGGACATCAGCGGACATACGACACTGTCTGTCGAATGTGTAAGGATCAACGGAGAATATGGGGTGGAGGTGAACATAGTTGATTGAATTCACTCTTTCTCGTGTTTCCATGATCGTATGTGGACTTATCCTTCTTGCCGCGATAATCGTTCCCGTAACCAACACATACGATTCGATGAAAGAAGATGATCTCATGGAAGTATCAGATAATGTGGCCGTGATGCTCGACTCATTCTGGAACTCTGAAGCGGATGTAATGTATCTCCGTGGCTGGGATATCCTACCAGATCCAGAATGTGGACTTCTATTGAACGGTCATGATGTCATCTTAACAAAAAACGGAAAAGAATATCGTTCGTTGATGGAACACTCCACTGAAAGATTTACCATGTCATTCAATGACGTATTGAATATCGAACGCTGCGAAAATGGATTAAAGATCACTTATCAATGATTACCGAACTGCTCTGCGATCTTTTTGACCGCAACGACGAATCTGGAGATGTCCTCTTCATTGTTGTAAAGGTAGGTGGATGCACGTGCACTCCCTTTTATTCCACGAGACTCGAAGAAGGGATGTGCGCAGTGCATACCGGATCTTATCATTATGCCGTCAATATTATCCAGCATCATGGCAACATCATGAGATATCAACCCATCGATATTGAATGAGAATGTCCCACATCTCCTCTTTGGATCCGTCGGACCGACAATTTGTATGCCGTTGACGTCCTTGAGTCCATCGAATATCGCCCGCATCAGCATCTTCTCGTGAGAAACGATATTATCAAAACCTACTTTATGTAAATATTCCAATGCGGCATTGGTACCAAATATTCCTGCATAATCCTGGAGTCCTGCCTCGAATCTATCCGGCATAGGTGCCAGATCCACATGATCGTATGTGGTGCGTCCTACCGCGCCCCCGCCGAAGAAAAGAGGACGTACTTTTTCAAGACTCTCTCTTTTACCGTACAGTACTCCCATACCAGAAGGCCCCAGCATCTTATGGATGGACATTGAGTAAAAATCCACATCCAGTCTTTTGAGATCTACTTTAAAATGCGGAGCGGCCTGTGAACCGTCAATAAGGACCATTGCTCCGTAATCATGAGCTATATCGACGATCTCTTTGACAGGAACGACACAGCCAGTAACATTACTGCAATGCTGGATCGATACAAGTTTGACATCATGACACATCTGTTCAGTGTAAGAGTTAATATCGAATTCACCGTCATCATCGGATGTCGATATCCGTCTCCTTATGCCGATCGTGTCCGCCAGCATGATCCATGGAACACTGTTCGAATTGTGTTCCGTATCCAGTGTTACTACTGCGTCACCACTTTTCAATCCCAGACCATAGGCCACAGTATTGATGCCTTCCGTACAGTTCCTGGTGAAAACATAACAATCCGGGTCCTCTGTACCGAAGAAAGATGCCAATCTTTCCCTGGTCTCATCGATCCTTACCGACACAGCGGTTGCCATACTATGGACGCTGCGTCCGCCACATGTCGGATATTCGGTATAATATTCCATGACCGCGTCTATCACGCTGTCAGGCCTAAGGGACTGACAAGCACTGTCCAGATAAACCCCCTTGCCTTTCCTCATCGTAGGAAAATCATTACGGACATCGGGCATGCTCATTATATTTGCTCATGCCTTGGAAGTATTTTAATCAAGTATGTTATACTAGGGTCGTTATGACACTTGAGACCTCCATAGGAAAAGTGAAATTGAGAAGACCTGGAATGGTCGCATCAGGCATCATGGATGAAACGGGACCATCGATGGTACGCATGATAGCATCGGGAGCAGGGGCCGTGGTGACCAAATCCATAGGTTTAGAACCAAAGGCCGGACATCCCAATCCCTGTTTCACGGAGATCAAGAGTGGATTCGTCAATGCGATGGGTCTGCCCAATCCAGGCATTGAACTTTTCAAGGAAGAGATGGAAATCGCCATCAAAGCAGGACCTATAATAGGCTCCATATACGGAGCAAATGCTGAAGAATTCGCAAAATTAGCTGGAAAAATGGAAGATTACGGCGCTGTGGCTGTAGAATTGAATCTGTCCTGCCCCCATGCAAAAGGATATGGGATGGAGCTTGGAACAGATCCGGTCATTGTTAAGACAATTGTCAGTGCCGTCAAAAATGCCGTAAGCATACCTGTGTGGTCCAAACTCACACCGAACACGCAATCCATCGCTAATATCGGTGTCGCCGTTCAGGATGCAGGCGGAGATGCCGTTGTGGCGATCAATACCCTGAAAGCGATGGTCATATCTCCCGAAATGAGAAGGCCTGTCCTCAGCAACAAGTTCGGAGGATTGTCTGGACCTGCAGTAAGGGCTGTAGGAGTTAGGGCTGTATACGATCTATACGCAGTGTTGGATATACCTATCATAGGGGTCGGAGGGATCTATGATGCCCATGATGCATTACAATACATAATGGCGGGTGCTAGCGGATTCCAGATCGGAAGCGCGATCGCGAAGAACGGTCCAAATGTTTTTGAAACAATTAACAAAAACCTGGAAAGATTCATGATAGATTATGATTACAGATCGATTAACGATATGGTAGGTGTTGCCAATGAGTAATTATGCCAAGATTATTGGAATTAATATCGAGTCATACGATACAAAAACACTGGAATTCCAATGGGACGAGAAAGCCCAACCTGGGCAATTCGCAATGGTCTGGGTACCTGGAATGGAAGAAATCCCAATGTCCCTTTCAAAGACTGGCAGGATAAAAAGCATAACCGTAAAAGGAATCGGAGATTCCACAAGAAGATTGCACGAACTTTCCATCGGAGATACTTTACGGCTAAGAGGACCTTACGGTAATGGTTACGACCTGAGAAAGGGGAAAAAATATCTGATCGTCGGAGGAGGTGTAGGAGTTGCCTCCATAATACCTGCAGTCAAAGAAACAGGTGCAGACACGATAATCGGAGCACGTACTGACAAAGATATCATAATGGACGATATCGCTCACAAATACACAACCAATACGTGGGTCTCCACAGATGACGGAAGCAGAGGGTTCCATGGCAATGCCGTTCAACTTATGAAAGAGAAATGCAAGGAGAATCACTACGACTGCGTGATAGCATGCGGTCCGGAGATCATGCTGTATTTCCTGTACAAGGCATGCGAGGAATTAGGGATCGATTGCCAACTCTCTCTAGAAAGACATATGAAGTGCGGTTCCGGAGTCTGCGGATGCTGCGTCATCGATGACCAACGTGTTTGCAAGGACGGCCCGGTATTCACAATGGAACAAATCTCGAAAATGAAAGATTTTGGGATCTGCAAGAGGGACGAATGCGGTCGCATAGTCAAATTCAGATGAGAGCCATCAAACCCCCGGATAGATACTTGACAATTAATCACGGCAAACTGACCGTGAAGGTCCCGATGAACATGTTCAAAGGGACCACTGGTATTTTAGATGAGGAAAGAGCGATACCTTTTAAAAAAGTGCTAAAAGAAAGGTATCCGTGGCTCACGGATAATTCATTGGATGTTCTCATCAGAAAAGCTAAAGAAGAGTACATTAGGACCGTCGACAACGAATCGAAAGGACGTTTGGTGGCAAAAGACCTAGAATCAAAAGGGAAAAATGAAGAGGCTCTAGCTCATCTCAAAAAACATATTGAGGCCGATCCAAACGATGCGGATTCCTGGTATGCACTCGGAGACCTGCTCTGTAAAATGGGACGTGCAGAAGAAGGCTACAAAGCTTATGCACGCGGAAGGGAATTATTCTGAGAACAGATCATTGATCGCATCAACAACTTCTGGTACGGTGGCACCCCACGGAACGATGACAAGATTGCCGTTCCTTGTATGTCCTTCCTTAACCTTGCAGCATTTTACAATTGTCCTGATTCCATCCAAAGGAACATTGTCCATAGGACAGACATTTATGAATTTCGGATGGGTGCCATATAGTGATTCAAATATTCTATCTGATAGATTGCATCCTATGAGCGTCACTTCATGCTTGAGTGTTGGTGCCTCGTCCAAGAAATAGAATGGTATTTCTGCCTTCAAATTAGAAACCCTGCAAGGGAACATTACTGCCTCTGTGTCTACATCCTTTACACGATCTGCCATGTCTATGTCGATCTTTTCCGTCACTATGGGATGATCAACGAAACCAGATGCCAGAGCAATATCCACCAATACCCCCAGCTTCGAAGGTGATGGGGGAACATTGTCGATAACCCTTAGTTTCAAAGGTTCTATGTCCTTTATGAAATTGATATGGGAGAACATGCCACAGACCACAACCGTCTTTCCAGGATACAATACCTGCACCCTTGCCAAGGCCGGAGCGTTCAATACATCCAATCCGGGGTCCTCGTGATAGACCGTATCTACTGGTAAAGACACAATCTCATAAGCGGACAGATTCTGAAAAAGCTCTTTATTACCAACCTTCTCGATCATTATGACCGCTATGTCTTTACCGTTACGAAGAACAAGATATTCTGTCCTTTTGTATGCCTTCCAGCCTACCATCAGATCTGTTATGCCTTCAATGGTCAACGGTACAGTAACATCGCGAAGAGACACGTCCTTACAATGCATGAAAGCATGAATGGTCTGACAGTTATAATTGTGTGTGCAAACACAATCGCCAAAAATAATATTCTACGGACCTTTGTGTCATCAACACACATCCTCATTTCACAGGCCACAATATGATAACGCCAGATAGTTGATGATGTGACTTCAGCTACCCTAAATCTTTTAATATACCCAATCTATCGGGTAGGTTAAGTCGGGATAACACAGAGGCTATGTGGCGGACTGCAGATCCGCATACGGGGGTTCGATCCCCTCTCCCGACTCCACATATTATCTTTTTCACGATTCTTTAACTTGGATCGTTCGATCATTACTAAGTTTGAATAAGACAAATATTTTATCTATTTGGACAATTGGCTGAATCTATAATGAAACTATGATAAAAAATAGATAAAAACCATCGATAACGTACCAATTTGTACATCCATTTTCAAAAGCTTTATAAAGTCTTTATAAATAAGCCCTGTTGGTGAAACGTTGGCTAAAATGAATATCGAGAATGTTGTTGCCTCCACCTCGCTTGGACAAGAGCTCAACCTTAATGCAATTGAGGATGCCCTTGACGGAGCAGAATACAACCCTCAGCAGTTCCCCGGACTTGTTTACAGATTGAAAGAACCTAAAACCGCAACTCTTCTATTCAGGAGCGGAAAGGTCGTCTGTACCGGCGCAAAAAGCCTTGACGATGTTAAAGTTGCCATAAGCAAAGTAGCGAAGGACCTTGAGAAGGCCAACATCAAGATCAGCATCGAACCTAAGATTGAAGTTCAGAATATTGTCGCATCATCCGATCTTGAGCAGGAGATCAACTTAAACACGGTCGCCATAACGCTCGGACTCGAAAAGGTCGAATATGAACCAGAACAGTTCCCTGGACTCGTATACAGGCTTGATGACCCCAAGGTCGTCGTACTTCTCTTCGGATCCGGAAAGATGGTCTGCACAGGTGCCAAAGTACCTGAAGACGTCGTCCGTGCCGTTGACAAGATCGCCGCAGAACTTAGATCCGCAAGCCTCATGGCCTAAATACGATCTGAGAAACTTCTTCCCTTCAATTTACTTTTTCGCAAACTGCGACAAATTCTTTTTTGAATTACAATTTTATTATCGATAATCGATAAATATCACAATTAGGAAATTTTTTCAAAAACAGACAGAAGCTTTTATATTTATAAATAAACATCGTCAAATATGTTCTGCCCAAAATGCGGAAAGCATGTTGAAAAGGAGGGAACGAAGTTCTGTACCGAGTGCGGCTATCAATTGCCGTTCGTCTCACAGTCGCAATATGCGACTTCAGATGAATCTAGGTCAAACCCTGACACTAATGCGGAAGGACACCAAGAACCTATCCAAATCGGCAATTCATATACCACCCAACCATCGATGGATAGGTGGGCCGAGCGCAACAATGCGCCTAAATACATTGCGCCTAGACCGATAAGTTCGGTACAGGTGAAAAAGAAATCAAAAAACAAGACCGCTGCTGTATTAGTGGCCATGTTGATGATAATGACCGCAGTAGCGATTGTTGTGATCGATAACAATGGTTCTGATGATAGTAGTTCTGATGATAGCGGAAGCAGTACTATCATAGTTGGTCAATCAATAGGTGACTATACGGTCACATACAACGGAGCCTTTGAATCTGAAATCTTCACGTATACAGAAACGACATATGATATGGATGATGACGGTGATGAAGAAACTTGTCTCATGATCTCACTTTCAGAGAGTTATGCCTCGAACTACGAATATTACGTTTGGAAAGTATATGACGAAAGCAGCACAACATACATCGCATACGTATACACATCTGATGGCTGGGTTGAATACATGTATTACAGTTCTAGCTACGACTACACCTTCACTGCCTATTCGGGATCCACAGTTGCAAAGAGCGAGGCATGTCTATACTGGAGCGGATACATAGCCGGAAGTTACGTGATCAGCGTGACTTGCTACGAATCAGAAAGCGACTACACCAGTTCCACATACAACTGGTCTTCATCGAAAGGTACCACTTACAGTGGAGACCTACGCCTTGACGGAGATATAACTACCGAATACACCTGGACATATGACGGCAACTCATACGAACTCACTGTGACATACACATACGAGGAATTCGAATATTACCACAATCTAACTACTACTAGGGACAACTCAAAAAGTTCATCCAATGTAACAAATTTTGTGATAGTAGACGATACTATATCGAGCATAGCCAGTCAACTCCAGGAGAAATACCAAGAAATATACGGATCCGATGCAAGTCTGAGCGGACAATCTTTCGCAAACTTTGTACTGGCATTCGTACAATGTTGCTATTATTATCCGGCATTCAACGACTACTATGCAGCAGATATGGTCGTGTATGGAAGCGACGAATATTACGCGTACCCCCTAGAAACCATATTTTATGGAATGGGAGACTGCGAAGATACATCTATACTCGCAGCAGCGATCTACGAGTCGTGCGGTTACGATGTCGCGATAGGGCTGATATCCAATACCTATACCTCTTCGGGTCAAACAGTAACCGTAGGTCATGCGATCGTAGGAGTTGCATTAGATTCTTACAACACCCCATCATACAACAGCAGTAACTACGAAATACTATCTCAGACCGTGAACGGTGTAACCTATTACGGCGGAGAAACAACTTCGGACAGTTATTATGCATTAGGTGTCATAACAAAGGGTTATGCGTCGAGCATAGGCACGTATTACGGTACTATACTTTGTGGATTCTATGTTGTAAATTGAATTTCGTTGAAAACTTTTTAAAAACCATTTTTATATTATCAACCTAAATTCATCATAACACAGATTTTATAACATTGCTTGAAATTGTTTAGTTACTTTGATACCTGTTTCTTCGCATACTTACATAGATACAGAAAAATTATCAGATATAAAATTTCAACAGAAATTACATCTTCTTGAAACCGCGGAACATCCATTGTCCTATCGATTTTGTCGCATATCTGATAGTACCCACTCTGCCTCTGCTATTACTGTCGACAGAAACCCTGTTATTCATCATATGGTCCAAAACCTCCTGCCATGTAGTGAGGCCATCTGGGAACTCAGCATATCCAGAACCTATCCTTGGAGGAGTGTGTGCATCGCTTCCTGCGGATATGGGCTTACCTATCTTTGATGCAAGTTTCTCGGACCTTCTATTCGCGTTATGAACGGACCTTGCATTTCTTGCCTCTGTCCCATCAAAACCATATTGCAAGGTATTCTTTTCTCCCAGACCCGACCACCATCTGTATGGATGAGCGACAAAAGCATACCCGCCCGCCTCGTGTATCGCATCTATCGTATCCTGAATGCTGAGGCCGCTAGGTATCTCTTTATCGATCCCAAAAGCAAGAATGTGCCCCTCTTTCGAGGACACCTCCTCACCAGGGATTATTATTATTTTTCCGTTGTCCTTTACGTCGAAATAGGCCTTGAAATTGTTATGGTCGGTTATGGCCACACAACCCAATCCGATCTCTATAGCTCTATCTACTATCTCTTGTGGCGTTGATTTTCCATCATTAGAATAGCATGAATGAACATGGAGATCTGCCTTCATCTTACACCAGCACCATCTAGTATCTCGCTCTCAACAGTAGCTACACAGCTCTTTCCGTCACCAAGAGGCAATATGCGATCCCCATCGATAACGGCCGCGACACGTTCTGGCGAACCAGCAGGTAACTCGATCGTTTCTTTAGATGCCAAGAATATGCCTTCCTTGACACTGGACACCACCATCTTGGTCTTCTGGAAATCCTTATACTCGATGGTCGCAGATGAATTCTGTAGCCCACAGTTTATTCTGGTACCAACAGGAACATCGCTTGAAGGTTTCAGTAACAACACCGAATGACCTCCTATCTCCTCGTCATCTGCTGCCAACAACATTCCAGATGACATTATTCCGCGAAGCTTAGCTGGTTTAAGGTTGGAAACAACGAACACCTTACGATTCAGCATCTGGTCCTTTGAATAGAATGCCTTGAGTCCCGCAACGATCTGTCTTGGCTCATCCTCGCCGATGTCCACCTTTAGCAGGTAGAGCTTGTCCGCATCCGGATGATCATTGACACTAACGATGTGCCCGACACGGAGATCTAACATCCTGAATGCAGAAAAAGGCCCAGTGATGATCTTTTCGCTCTCTGGTTTCTTATCATCTTTCTTATCGACCTCATCCTTCGGGATCTCCACCTTACTGTAGACTGGCATAGGTTCTTTGAGTGCCTGACCTACCGGCAAGGGAGAAAGGATATCATATCCTGCCTTCTCAATGCTGCCTTCATATCCCAGATATTCCCAGATCTTCTGAGAGGATATGGGCATGAACGGCCAACACATTATGCTCAATGCCTTTACGATCCTGAGAAGATTGTTCATGACCTTCCCACACTGAATCTTGTCCTGCTTTATCAAGGCCCATGGCTTCATTGAATCGAAATATCTGTTTCCGAACCTTGCAAGTTCCATGGCCGCCTTAAGTCCCTTCTTGAAATCACATCTCGAGAGGCAGTCATCGTATTCATCGAATGCTGCTTTTATCGCATCGGTAACTTCTTTGGCCTCATCATCAGACAAAGCCTCTGGAATGGAACTGAAATTCTTCTGCGTGAAGCTCAGACATCTATGATAGTAATTACCAAGTGCAGCAACGAGTTCCGAATTGACCTTTACTTGGAAATCATCCCAAGAGAATTCTGAATCATGTGTATCTGGCATATTTATAGAAAGATAGTATCTGACCGCATCCGCATCATATTTCTGTAGAACCGACGGCACATCGATCGCTCCCCCGCGACTCTTCGAAAGCTTGCCGCCATTGAACATCAAATATTCATTTGCTGGTATATCGTATGGTAGATTCAGATTGCCTATTCCCATGAGTATGGCAGGCCAGATTATTGAATGAAATGGAATATTGTCCTTACCTATGAAATAGTAATGTCTAACATCTGGGTCTTGCCAATATTCCTTCCAAAGATCGGGTTTGCCTATCATCTTCGAATACTCTACAGATGCACTTAGGTATCCGATCACGGCTTCGAACCAGACATAGATGACCTTATCGTCCCATCCATTGACAGGTATGGGTATCCCCCATGACATATCCCTTGTGATCGCACGGTCATGCAGACCATCCTTCAGCCAATTGGTGGTGAATGCATTGACATTTGACCTCCAATATGTCTTATCGTCTAAGAATTCCAAAAGTGGTTTCTCGAACGCACTCAATTTTAAGAAATATTGTTGAGACGGCCTTACTTCTGGCTCACCATTACAATGGATACAGTGCGCTTTAAGAAGGTCTCCAGGTTCAAAGGTCGTTCCACAACTGTCACATTGATCACTGCGGACATTCTCTGCTCCGCACTTAGGACACGTTCCCTCTACATATCTATCTGGAAGGAAACGTGCACACTTCGGACAATAATACTGCTGGGTCTCTTCTGAATAGAGGTATCCCTTTGCAAGAAGATCTTTGAATATACTTTGAACGACCTCTATATGTGTCTGACAATGGGTCTTATTGAATAATGAATATTCTATGTTAAGATCCTCTATCGCTTTCTTATTGATGGCATGATATCTCTCAGCTATGACCTCGGGTGTAACTCCCTCTTTTTCGGCTGTCACCGTTATAGGTGTACCGTGCTGGTCGGAACCACCGACCATGAGGACCTCATTACCTTTCAGACGATTATATCTGCTGAATATGTCCGGAGGCAAGAGAGAACCTGCAACATGCCCCAAATGTATGGGGCCGTTTGCGTAGGGCCACGCGATGTTGATACATACTTTTGACATTTAAACCGTCAACTTGATTGTTGATAAGAGTAATAAAAGTATTGAACCCCGATCTTCATTAAATATCGATTTAAATGGAAATATACGATGATTTCTCCTTTCTGGCAAGCATAAGATCAAGAATGCCTACTATTTCAAAAAAAGAAAATGTTGCATACTGAAAGATTTACAATACCGACCCATGGCCCATCATCATTGAGATATGGTTACAGCAGGCCTGTCCCTTGGTTCCAAACTTTTAATTGCGGTGCGCGCAAGATACCACATCAAGGCTCCCCCTAATATTTCGACCACTGTCAGAACCAACCATAAACCTGTAAGGGTGCCAATCAAGAATGTGACCGATACGAACGCCACTGTTAATAAGACATTTCTGATGAATGAGGACCACATGGAAACAATGGAACGTCCGATTGCTTGGAGCACAGACGAACCGACGAATATCATCCCCATGATAGGAAGAGAGATGAATAGGATACGGGTAAGATTTACCATCTCCCCGTGGAACGCTTGCATATCAGAAGCATATGTGAACAGCGAGGCTATCGGCTCTGCGAATATTATCACGATGATGGCCAAAATAGTCAATATCATTAGGGAGAATTTTGTTGAGAAATCGAATGCTTGCTTGATCATATCGTATCTCTTCATTCCAAATTCCGCCGAACAAGCAGATACCATCGCACCACCAACTGCCTGCGCCGGTATAAGTGCCAGATACATTATTCTCCACACAGAGGTGTATATGGCCATGACTCCTGAGGACGCCACTGCGATTATACAGAGGTTGTATACGATATTGAAAAGTGACATCAGACACAATTCTGCAGATTGGGGTATACCAACCACAAGTATCTCGTGCATCCTAATAGCACTGAATTTAAGGTCCTTCAATCTCATCGTGAGATACGTTCCTTTCTGAGCTATGAACCAATATATTCCCACGATGATCGATATCGAGAATGCTATTACTGTCGCCCATGCGGCACCTGATACACCCATTCCAAATCCATAGATCAGAATTGGATCCAATATCATATTGATGACAGCTGCCAGAACCTGTATGTACATCGATCTTTTAGCAGCACCCTCTCCCCTCAGGATACCAGACATCATACAGCTCATCATCAGGACGATCGAGCATAGATAGATCGGTACCGCATATGCCATGGAATCTTCGATCGTTCCCGCGGCACCTATCAATCTCAATACTGGTTCAGCGGTAAGTAGTAACAACGGCGTCATGATCAAAGCGATTATGATCACGAGTAATATCGCCTGCATTGCCAGACGCTCTGCGTTCTCTTTTCTATGCATTCCTATATTGCGTGCTATGGCAGCGGATGCCCCGATGGCCATTCCATTGCCCAACCCCAATATTACTGAATAAATAGGGCCCACAAGCCCCAATGCCGCCATCGGACCTGAACCCAATCCCGTAACCCAAAGAATATTGATGATACTGCTGCTCTGTTGGACAAGCAACGTGACCGCTATCGGTATAGAAAGATACTTGATCGCTTTCTTAGGATCGCCAAGCATCATATTGACCTCTTTGGTCTCCGTTGCCTCCATATTGTGGGGTCATACTCGTACGATATTTGATTTTATCTCCATCGATCTACCTTAAAAGTTAAATCATTGGTCAATATAGTCCGGTGCATGAGGATAGCGGTGGTATTGCATGACAGATGTCAAAGCAGGAAATGCAATCACGAATGCGAAAAATTCTGCCCCCTGATAAGAACAGGAATAGAATGCATAACATGGGGAGAAAGAGGGAAACCGATAATCTCGGAGGCCCTGTGTCAAGGTTGCGGTATCTGCATCAACAAATGCCAATTCGACGCTATCAAGATAATCGGTCTTGCAGATGAACTCAAGACAGAACTAATCCATCAATATGGAGAGAATTCGTTCCGCTTATACAGACTTCCGATCCCCAAAAAAGGATTCATAACCGGTATTCTTGGACCCAATGGGATAGGAAAAACCACGGCCGTCAAGATACTATCTGGCATAGAAATACCTAATCTTGGAAAATTCAATAATCCCCCGTCGAAAGAAGAGGTCCTCAAATATTTTGCAGGTACCGACCTCCATGACTATCTTGTCGGCGTATATGCTGGAAACACAAAGGTGGCGATGAAACCGCAGTACGTGGACAAACTTCCTCAATCTGTGAAGGGTGTTGTCCGTGATCTCCTTGGAAAAGTACAAGAAAGAATGACCTTGGAACAGGCCGCTGATGCCTTCGATCTCACAGAGGTCCTGGACAGGGAACTGGACAAACTTTCTGGAGGAGAACTGCAAAGATTGGCCATGGCTGCCACAATGATGAAAGACGCAGATGTCTACTTCTTCGATGAACCGACATCGTATCTGGACATATACCAGAGAGTAAAAATGGCAAGGCTCATCAAGACACTTGCAACAGACAAACAGGTCGTGGTCATTGAGCACGATCTCGCGATATTAGATTATCTGGCAGACAATGTGAGCGTTGTCTACGGTTCTGAGGGTGCGTACGGTGTGTTCACCTTGGCAAGACAGGTCAGAACTGCAATAAACGTATATTTGGACGGGTACCTGCCCGAGGAAAATATAAGATTCAGGGACAGACCTATCGAATTCGAAGCCTCCCCGCCAAGAACAGATTGGAATACCGCCAACCTAGTTGAATTCGATCACATAAGGAAGGATTTCGGAGAGTTCGAATTGGATGTGAGCAAAGGAGCCGTCAAGATCGGTGAATCGGTCGGTATAGTGGGTCCTAATGCCACAGGAAAGACAACATTTGTGAAAATGCTTGCAGGGGTCATCGAACCAGACGAGGGGAAACTGGACACATTATTAAAGGTGGCATATAAACCTCAATACATCTCCAACGATATGGAGGGTACAGTGCAAGATGTCCTATATGCCAACGCTTACGAGACCGTTATAAGTAATTTCTTCCAGGGAGAGGTCATCACCCCACTGGGAATTAAGAATCTCATGGATAAGGATCTAAAGAATCTATCGGGAGGAGAGCTTCAGAGAGTTGCTATAACATTATGTCTGGCAAAAGATGCAGATATCTATCTTTTCGATGAACCCTCTGCATACCTTGACTCCAACCAGAGAATGAATGCTGCCAAGACCATAAGAAGGATGATGGAGAAATCCGGGCGCAGCGCGATGATCGTGGACCACGACATATATTTCCTTGACATGGTCTCAGATTCCATGATGGTCTTCGGAGGAGAACCAGGACATCACGGTATCGGAGAGGGACCGTTCGATATGAGGATAGGAATGAACAAATTCCTTTCCGCTGTAGATATAACGTTCAGAAGAGATACTGAAACTCACAGACCCAGAATAAATAAACCTGATTCCAGACTCGACAGGGAACAGAAATCCAAAGGCGAATACTATTACGCTTGACCTGTTACATTAAACAGTATCTTTCAACATACGGCCAACGTTATATGTTTCAAACGAGACCCTTGTTGATTTGATACTGTGATCTTTGATTAGGGGTGGGTCAAACAATACCAGACTTAAGCTCTGGAAATATTACCATCGACACTATGTATGCCGAATATACACTCACGAGCAGAACACCGTCTTTTTTAGTGATCTTGTTTCTACTTCTTATCATGATGAACATTAGTGCTGCGAACAATATCATCACGGGTATGTGGAATGCCACTCTGAACCAAAATAGAAAAGGATCATACCGGTGGGTATACCCCAAAACTCCCATACCGCGATGATAATATATCAAAAAAGTATGTGTTACATTCTATTGACCGCGCCGCGAATACGTTTAAATTAAATACAACCATCGAACTCTCAGACCATGGACTGTATGGGAAGGGCAGACACACATGTACACACCTATTATTCCGGATTCAGTCAGCTGAGCGTACTTAAATTTCCTGAATCGACAACACCACCTGAAAAACAGGTGGATTGTGCCAGAAAGAATGGCATTAATGTCCTTTGCATTACGGACCACAACGAAGTGGCCGGTGGATTTGTAGCTCAGAAATATGCCAAGCAATTCAATGATATCGAAGTGGTCGTCGGAGATGAGATAATGACATCTGACGGCGAGATAATTGGATTCGGCTTAACAGAATATGTCAAACCTTTTATGACGATCGAAGAGACCGTAGACGTCATAAGAGAACAAGGGGCGCTCACCATTGCACCACATCCTTTCAGTTTTCATGTCCGTGGCCTCAAAGAAAAAATATTCGACATAGATCTGGATGCATTCGAGGTCATAAACGGTGGCCATCCCGACAAATATTCCAATCATTTCGCGCAGATGGTCATGGATAAATTCCCTGGAAGATGGGCCCCTATTTCAGCAAGCGATGGACACTCCAACTTTACAGTGGGATATAATTGGACTGAATTCGAAGGCAACACCGCCGACGACCTGAGAAAGGCCATAATAAACAAGACGACGGTTCCAAAAGGTAAGCCTTCACCGGTTCTAAGTGAAGTGCAATGGAGCTATGAGGTGGTCATCGGCGGACAAAAACTGATGTCCAAAGCCCTAAGAAGGAAACTCGAACCAATTGAAAATAATGCACTGATCGATAAAATACTCAGCCTGCCAGATCTAAAAAATGCGACAGGCATATTTGGCGGCTTAATGTACTGCATGCCGCCAATACCGTTCATAGCCACATTCCTCAGCACATCATACCTGAAACTGAATGCCATGCGCATGAATGCAGATGCACAGGACAGACTTGAAGAAATTGCAAAGATCATAGAAGGAAAAGACGAAACAGTAAAAAATGTCGTCGATGATTTACATGCATGACACATTCGATATAAAATTTTACAAAGTATGCGTTTGTATTCCGAAAGAATACTCTGAAGAATTAATGGACTCTGTGACAGACATAGCTAGACCTATGTATCCAGGATATGACAGGGTATTTTTAACTGCTCCTGTGACAAGCACATGGAGAACATTGGAAGGGTCAAATCCTTACAACGGCACCGTAGGTGAGATCACAACGGCCAAAGAGGTCCGCGTTGAATTTGCAGTTCATTCTGCAGACCTAAAAAAGGTAATTGAAAAAATAATATCGATTCATCCATACGAAGAACCGGGAATTGATATCCTCCCGATGATAGGTTGGAAAGATATCATTGACCATCCTTGATCTTCACGGCATATATTCCATCAAATGTCCTCTGAAGTTTGAATATCTTATTGCTTTGTTTTCTATACTCTAAATCCTCTTTTGATATCAGTCCCATATCAAAATATTCATCTAATGCCTTATCCCCTTCATCATAATCGAAGAATATACCGACAAGAACATTCATTTTGTAATTGCGGCAATATATGTCCGAAGGTATCTCGCCACCAGAACGGGCGAATATATCTTTCTTCAACTTTGGGAGCATCGATAACCCCTCATTACAGGCTAACAGGCATTCATCGTATTTCTTAGAATTATAGTAGGCAAGAACAAGCTTCTCATTAATATCATAATGCTGGATATTGTTGAATTTTGCTTCTTTTCCCATCTCTCCAATCGTTACAGCAAACCCGAAATTCCCATCTGCAATGGCTTGATCCAATACGGACATAACAAATGCAAATTTTGACGATGTGTCTGCACATTTGAGATATCTCCCCAGCTTCACTTTGTTTTGATCACTGAGTTCGGAATACCATTTTCCTAGACCGACGGCCGAGACCTCAGGAGGAGTGTCCTTGTTTTTGTTGAAGAGCATGAATTAGAATATCGCGAATGTCAGATAAAAACTCATTTCCTTATTTCTTTGTCTATATGGACGTTCGCGCCACAAAAATGCTGTTTCCCCTGAATCAGATTTGTTACATTCCATTCTATCGAATGCAAAAAATCCTCTTTTCTTTCAGAGCAATCATTTCTGCAATGACGACAATTGAAGCCACCACAAGGTTCTGGAGAAAGGGTCAAGTCTACTGAATTACCGAATTTTGACCATATGGCTTCCATGAGTGCCTTTTTTTCCTCATCTTCCTCGGCTATTGTCATAGAAGCAGGAAGGGTGACATGACAGTCCATATGCATCGAACTACCATACTTTATCACTCTAAGACTATGGATATCTATCCATTTGTCACTTCTGTGTTCGTTAAGACAGTCCACTACTTCTGAAAGGACCTCCTCATCCGCCCTGTCCATAATGCAATCCAAACTTGTCTTTATGACGCGGACACCAGTTATTATTATCAGTGCCCCGAAGATCAAGGCCAAAAGCGGGTCCATCCACCAGATATCCACGCCGAATAACATCCCGACATATACCGCTGATAGCCCGACTATGATACCAATTGATGAGTATGTGTCAGTGCATAGATGTTTGCCACTTGCTTCCAATGCAGGAGAGCGATTCTTTTTGCCCTTTCTTATAGCTATTCTGCCTGTTATAAAATTAACTGCAGCTGCGAATATGATGAGCACAAGACCGATATCCAGATCTGATAGTGGTTCAGGATCTAGGAAATTCTTTATCGCTTCCATGATGATCAGCGCACCGGCTACCGTTATGAGGGTGCCTTCCGCATATGCGGATATCGTCTCCACTCTGCCATGACCATACGGGTGGGACTTATCGGGAGGTTGTGCGGATAGGTACAAAGCATAAAGCCCGATGAATCCTGCCACCACGTTCACGATGCTTTCCATCGCATCCGTCAATATCGCAACGGACGATGTCAGCATATAAGCCAAGAACTTGATCGCCATGAGCGAAACGCCCACTACGACTACCACTCTTTGAAAACTGTAGTTCTCACGTGCAGCCGGGCTCATTTCAACTGACATTGAAACGAGAAATGTATCCAATGATATTTTAAGTTTATCTACATGTGCCAGTATTAGGAATTCCTAACATTTGTAACAACGACATTGTCCTCTTTTCCTCTGAACCATGAGACAAAAGTACCTATTATACACATTACCAGACAAACGGAGAACGCAGTCTTCATGACATTTATGAAATCGCCATACGTGGACGGATTGATGTTGTCTGTCGAACCTAGTATAACTGATATGCAACACATTGCGATCCCCATGCTCGTCATCATTCCGGTCTGTCTCATCAACGATACAGAACCGGATGCCAAACTTCTGTCCTTAGCGGACACGGATGACATGATGGCAGCGGTATTCGGTGCAGAGAAGAGGCCATATCCCAAACCCAACAGTAAAAGGATCATCGCGACATACCAAAGATTTACCTCCGTACCCATGAACAATATCAAGAAAACCGATAATGTGGTTATGGACATGCCCAACGTTGGCAACAATCTTTTATCAAGACTGTCTGAAAGACTTCCAGCCTTTGCGGTCAACAATACCTGTATCAACGGCTGTAACAACATTATCATTCCTGCCTGTGAGGCTGAAAGCGCCCCTATGGTCTGAAGATATAGCGCAAAGAAAAAGGATACCGAATAAGAGGATGCATAATTCATGAATGCCGCTATGATGGAACGCCTGAACACCTTGTTCTTATAGACGTTTACTTTCATGACCGGATGTTCTGCCCTTTTTACATATGACAAAAATACGAACAAGAGAGCCCCTCCTACACCCATGGATACGAATGCCCATATCTCCGGAAGATTGATCATTCCGTACATCAAGGTCAAGATCATTACCATGTAGATCACGGACCCCTTGTAATCCATTTTAATATCCTTTCCCAGAGTGATCTCATCTTTGAAGTGGCTGATCATTATCAAAGAAATGATAGATAGGGGAACAAGCGCATAAAACAAAAATCTCCATCCGAAGATATCGGTGACAACCCCTCCGATAGTTGGGCCTAATGCCGTTCCCATGTAAACAGCGGTCGTATTGATCCCTATTGCCCAACCACGCTTATTTGAAGGAAAAGCATTCACGATCATCGTTATGGATGTTACAGCAAGACATGCAGTACCCACTCCCATCAATGCCCTGGCCAACAGGAATAAGGAAAAAGAAGGCGCCAATGCAGCGAAAAACAATGAAACCAACATTATCAATACGCCCGAAATGAATACTTTCTTCAAACCGTATATGTCGGCAACTCTTGTCATAGGTACCATTGACATGACCGATGCCAAAAGGAAGATCGTATTGACCATTCCTAGCGAATGGGACCCCACTGAAAATTCTTGACCTATGGAGACAAGGGCTAAATTGAGCATCGTGCTAGCGAATGGCGCCAAAAAGATTCCGGCAGACGTTGCAACGAGCAACGTCTTCAATTCTCTGTCCGAGTAAGACGACCCCTCCATGGGGTGATTCTTACTTCCGTGATATAAATACTTATTAATCCTCACAAAAAGATGTATGCATAACGATCATGTCTAACATCCCCATCGAGATAAAAAAAGAACTCGGCCTTGTACATGTTTACACAGGTATGGGTAAAGGAAAGACCACTGCCTCCTTAGGCTTGGCCTTCAGAGCCGCTGGAAGAGGTCTAAATGTACTCATGATACAATTCCTTAAACCCCCTGAGAATTATGGTGAACATCTTGCCGCAGACCATTTTGAGAATCTGACGATAATACCAATGGGTCTGGACCATATGGTCGGAAGAGTGCCTAAGGCTGAGGACATACGGATCGCAAAAGAGACACTCGCTGAGGCAAGGGACCTCATATACTCAGAAAAGTACGACCTGGTCATATTGGACGAATGCAATGTCGCCATATCATGGGGACTGATTAGTTCCAAGGACGTGATCGATATACTCAAAGAACGTCCGGCGAATATTGAGATCGTACTGACTGGAAGAGGAGCTCCGAAGGAAATAATTGACTATGCAGACCTTGTCACAGAAATGAAGATGGTAAAACATCCGTTCGACAAAGGTATCAAGGCCAGAAAAGGCATAGAATATTGAAATAAATGATACAGTCGTGAGGTGTGGTTATGGCAATATACAAAGATATCACCGAGACAATTGGAGAGACGCCTATGGTAAGACTTAACAGGATCGCTCCTGAAGGCAGTCATGTTTATGTGAAGATAGAAAGAGGAAATCCTGGAGGCTCGATCAAGGACCGGCCGGTTCTGGCAATGCTCAACGATGCAGAGGCCAGAGGCATACTGAAAAAAGGAGGTGTTATCGTAGAACCTACATCCGGCAATACTGGCATAGCACTTGCAATGATATCTGCTGCTCGCGGATACAAAGCCATATTGGTGATGCCAGACACAATGTCGAAAGAGCGTGTTTCATGCATGGCCGCTTACGGTGCCGAGATAATTTTTACCCCCGGGATCGATGGCATGCAGGGTGCAGTAAAAAGAGCAAAAGAGATCGCTGAAGAACGCGGAGGATTCATACTCGGACAATTTGACAATCTCATTAATCAGGCATCCCACAGGGTCACAACAGGCAGAGAGATACTAAGGGATCTACCAGATGTCAACTTCATCGTCGCCGGCTTTGGAACAGGTGGTACCGCAACAGGCATTGCCATGGCACTCAGGGACGCTGGTTCGAACGCAACCGTCATAGGTGTAGAGCCTGCAGAAAGCCCATTGGTTACCGAGGGACATGCCGGACCACATAGGATCCAAGGGATAGGAGCCAATTTCATACCTGGTAACCTGAATAAGGACCTAATGAAGATCGTAACTGTGAAAAGTGATGATGCAGTAACAACGGCCAGAGACCTTGGCAGAAAAGAAGGCATCTTTGCCGGTATATCGTCAGGTGCAGCGACGTTCTACGCATTGGAACTGGCCAAGATAGACAAGAGCAGCAGGATCGTCGCAATACTCCCCGACGGTGGCGAGAAATACATGAGCATGGGAATCTACAACTGAGGCAAAATGGCAGACATACAGGGATTTGCGGATGCACATCTACACATTGTCGATGTAGAGAAACAAGGCGGATATCCTGATATCGAAAATGCATCCCTGTTGCTGTCGTGCACATCATCCTTTGATCAATGGGAAGAACAGAGAAAGATGGACGCAGCTGATTCGAGGATATTCCCATTCTATGGTATACATCCTTGGTTCGTCTCTACAGCACCTTCCGATTATATTGATCTGCTTCACACATTCCTAAAAAGAGACGAGCGTTCAGGTGTAGGCGAGATAGGGATCGATAAGACCCACCCCATATTAGATCTGCAGATGGAAATGTTCAATGCACAGATGGAAGTGGCCAACGAACTTAAAAGGCCGGTGACCATCCATATGGTAGGCACAGAGGCAGAGACGCTAAAGGTCATAAAGGATCAAAGAATGAAGGTCCCTGTGATACTCCATTCGTATTCAGGACCTGATAGCTACATCGGAGCCTTCTCCAAACAAGAATGTTATTTCTCCATATCTCCCAGGATACTTCAGAAATCTGAGATAAGGATAATGCGTCTACTTTCTACCATACCGGATGACAGATTGCTTATAGAGACCGACGCCCCGATACGGAGCCGCAACTGCAATGATATGGCACATCTTATCAAGATACTCGCGGGGTTCAAATCCATGACGACATCCGAATTGGTTGCCCTTACTAAGAACAACACCATGAGAGTGATCGGTTGAACACTTCCAGATCCGCGAGGACTGAACTTATCATAGGTCAAGACGGACTGGACCGTATGGGATCTGCACGTGCGGTGGTCGCAGGTGCTGGAGCTGTCGGCGGTTATGCTTTTGAGGCACTTGTACGCGTAGGAATTGGACATATTCGTGTCATTGATGGCGACAGCATTGTGGAAAGCAATCTAAACCGCCAGATACTGGCAACATATGACACGATCGGACGTCCGAAGGCCGTATTGGCCAAAGAAAGGGCATTATCCATCAATCCCACCATAGATGTAGATTCTGTCGAATGCCTGATCACAAAAGATACTGATTTTCAGGAACTGATAGGCCGTCCAGATATACTGATAGACGCAATAGATACGATAGGGAACAAAACAGCACTGCTCAGATATGCCTCTGAAAACAACATACGTACGTTCTCATCCATGGGTGCAGCTCTGCATATGGATACGACGGCGATACATATTGCCACCCTCAATAGAACACGGGTTTGTCCATTAGCATCTGCTCTTAGATCGAACTTGAGAGACGTGAACACATCCAATATAACGTGTGTGTATTCGGAAGAACAACCTGTCGTTACCCCTACAATGAAAGATGAACGCGGAAAAAGTGTTCTGGGTTCACTTCCAACTGTACCGGCGATCTTCGGAATGACTCTTGCCAACGAGGCAATAAAATTCATAATTTCAAAATGAGGATCGCATCGGCGACCTGTGTAAGTTGAGCAATGGAAAACCTTCAATCAGCCAGTAGCCCCATTACCTGATCGAGAACAGCTCCTTAGCACACAAATGGACGCTCTGAGTATCACATTGGACAACTTAATATAATGCCGCTACAATATATAATTTCACAGAGGGAGATGGACCGTGCCTATTAAGATACCTGATGACCTTCCAGCTGTATCAACTTTGGAAGCTGAGAATATCTTCGTAATGACCGAAAAACGTGCGGTCTCACAGGATATACGTTCCCTCAAAATTCTGATCCTCAATCTAATGCCTACAAAAGTAGAAACAGAGATTCAAATATTGCGTCTTCTTAGTAACAGCCCTCTGCAGACAGACATTTTCTTATTGCAGATGGCCACTCATAACTCTAAAAATACATCTCAAGAGTACCTGAACAAATTCTATTACACCTTTGATGAGGTAAAGGACCAAAAGTTCGATGGCATGATAATAACCGGAGCTCCAGTCGAAAATATAGATTTCGAAGAAGTGGATTATTGGCCAGAACTCTGTGATATAATGGAATGGTCCAAAAAGAACGTCTTCTCTACTTTCCACATATGCTGGGGTGCTCAGGCCGGACTGTATCACCATTACGGCATACCCAAATATCCACTCAATGAGAAGATGTCTGGTGTCTTCGAGCATTTCATATTAAACATGCAAGAACCCTTGCTAAGAGGCTTTGACGACGTATTCAATCTGCCACATTCCAGGCATACCGAGGTACATGCCAGTGACATCTATCGCGTACCGCGCCTTCATATCGTGGCAATGTCCGAGAAAGCAGGAGTTGGTATCGTGGTATCAGAAAAATGCGGACAAATATTTGTATTGGGTCATGCAGAATATGATAAGACCACATTAGCCAACGAATATGACCGTGATACTGGCCGCGGAATAAATCCACATATACCTGACAATTATTTCCCTAAAAATGATGTTCAGAATGATCCAGTGGTTAAATGGAGAAGCCACGCAACGCTGCTCTTCACAAACTGGCTCAACTACTACGTATATCAGGGAACACCATACGATGTTAATGACATAGGAAAGGATGCATAATGTCTATAGAATCGATTTCAACAGATAAAGCGCCCCTGGCGGCTGGCCCTTACTCACAGGCCATAAAAGTTAACGATATGATATTTACCGCAGGTTTGATACCTGTGGACCCTAAAACGGGAAAAATACCAGAAGAAATAGAAGATCAAACGAAACAGGTCATGGAAAACGTAATGGCTGTCCTCGCGGCATGTGGCGCGAAGAACAAGAACATTGTAAAGACAACGATATACCTTACCGATATGAAGACATTCAGCACTGTGAACGGCATATATTCGATCTATCTAGAACAACCTTATCCGGTAAGATCGTGCATTGAAGCAAAAAGTCTACCTAAAGGCGTGAAGATAATGGTGGATGCTATCGCATACATCGGAAAATGATCATATATTGATTATCTTGGGATTTACGAGTTTACCAATAATGGCGTCGCGGACGTATTTATTATACTGACTGAGATCAGGCTTATCCCTTAGTATCTCTTCTGATACATCCATTACATGCCTAAAGACACCTTTGAATATCCTACATGAGTTTCCACCGATATTCTCGATACCACATTCGTAACAGGCATCTATACTGCACCCACCGTTACAATGGTCGAAGAACTCGCATTCTAATTTGCATTTCTCTCTTCTGGCTATTGTACCTAACAAGATCTGTCTGAATCCTTCGGTCATGAATACTTCATTTATGTGCTCTATATCCGCGATGTTCGCAAGACGATATTTCTCTGGGCAATTCTTGGCACATGGATAGACATCCCCGTTAGGATAGATGCATAGCCATTTTGTGAGACATGAATTATGTGCACAATCTGAGTCAACCGATTCTCCCAATGCATTCAAAAGATACAGATAATGTGGTATCAGTGGAACATCGGAATCCTTGTCAAAAAGCCATTCATCGAATGCTTTGATACTCTCTGAAATATATTGGTCAGCATCCGGTATCAAAGATGTATCATCCGCTGCACATCCGGAAGGAATGATCGGAGACAAAGATAGGTTTATGTTCCTGTCTCTAAAGTATCTATAAAGTTCGACCTGTTTTCCTACTGTCTCGGAAGATATTGTAGAATTCACAGAGAATACGTGCTCTTTCTTAGAAAGATAGACCAGATTCTTATCTACAAGCTCTCCTTTTTGCCTCAATACACCGTCATAAGGTCCCTCGAAGGATATGCCGATATTAATCTGATTTTCCCTACAGAAATTAGCAAATTTTCTATCGATGAAAGTACCGTTTGTCTGTATGGTGTTCCCTACTCTGTGAGTGCCCTTGCCAAAATATTTGTTTTGAAATGAAATGACATCCCTATAAAATTGAATGGAGAGCATCATCGGCTCACCTCCGTGCCATATGAACCACGCAGACTCATACTCTTCAGAGATCAAACGAAACAACTTGTCCAATGTGCCAGATGATATGCAGCCCGAAACCCTTTCTTCCTGTCTATGATAGCAATGCCTGCAATCGAGATTGCACGCCATTGTTGGTTTTATTACAACCGAGATGTAAGGGTTCATATTCGACCGAATGAATATTCCAGATCAGGATCAGAACGGCCAATATGTCCAAACGCCGTTGAATCCGTGTGTGCAATAACAGCAACATGCACAGCACACTACTGCACCGCCTACTATGGCAAGATGCCATCCCATGGAATTACAATACCCTTTCTCACTACAGCAACTGTAATCACACGGTTTGTCACCACCGTGTTCAGCAGTATCAACGCGATCGTTATGGTCATTAGGGGCTTTCGCGTGCATAGCGATAGATGTGAATGCTGTAGGGGACTGGCTCATGTAAAGCGAGGTCAGTTCCTCAATAGATGAAGAGTTGTTGGACATGATTTCACCTGACCGACTGGCATCGGTACCTTCCACCGAAATCGATACGAATATATTAAAGGTTCGAACCATTCCCCAATAAACATCACGAAATATGTTCGGCTATACGCTCCCTCGCTACGATAAGATGTCCTCTTCCGACCTGGCAATATACCAGAGATATTACTGTGAGACGTGCCATCAACTCAAACAGGAATTCGGACTCGTTTCTACCGCAACTGTGAACTATGATATGACATTCAACACAATTGTTATCAACTCTATCGCTGGCGACATACTGGATTTTGAAGGAACCAAAAGATCACCGTTCTGTGTATTCTCAGATCCTAAGGCCGATTCAGATATGATGAGAAAAATGGCAGCATATACCGTACTCCTGACCAAATGGGAACTTGTCGATGACGATATAGACAAACCATCTCTGAGAACGGACCTGATCTCGCTAACCCTCGGAAAGGCAATCGCTAAAGCCGAGAAACTGTATCCCGAATACGATAGGACCGTCGGAGAAGGATTTGGCAGATTGCATGACCTCGAAAAATCAGAATGCACTAATGCAATTAAAATGGGAAATGTATTCGGAAGGGCACTTTCAGTTGCTTTGAGTGATTTTGCTGGCGAAAAAACAAACAATACCCTAGAAGATCTGTTTACACAGCTAACCACATTGGTATATGTGCTTGATGCCATAGATGACCTGGATGAGGACTATATTGACGAAACTTACAATCCATATCTGACCAATTGTGAAATGTTCATTAACAAAAAGGATTACATCTCAAAGAATGTCTATTATTTATCTGATACAGTGAACAGCATCGTTGGTTCCATGCAAAGATCCTACAATGATGTAAAAAAGGACATGCGTGCCTGTACTGGAGTATCTGATAACATCATATACTTTGGTTTGCCGGAATCAGCAAAGAATGTACTATCTGGAACAAGCCAAGCGAAAGCAAGTGTGAAGAATGTGCTCAAAGGACACAAGGAACGTAATGCCTCATATTGAACGTCTTCCACATGGGTCATAATCAGTACATACATCTAACGTATCCACGCGGACCCCTTTTCTTGAACATGCCGTCACACCTTGATCCACGATTAAACTCCTACAATTCTCACAAGACCCCGGACGATATCTCTCACATGTATTCTCCATTTGGGTCCTTTCATCTCTAATTGTACATAGCCAGATCATATCCGAATGTATGCAAAATCTACATGTCTTGCACTTACGGTAATTCTCATTTGTCATCTATACCTGATTGCAGTATCGATAGATAAAACAGAAAGTAACAAAAACCACATGTCTATACGGATGCTATGAAGATCAGGATAAGTTACATGGGAATTCCTTTTTCCAATTCCGAAGAGGCCGCCAACAAGTTCGCGGCATCCATGGAATGGGATAGCATAGAACTTATTCCCATGATAACCTCGCAAGGCGTAGTTAACTCCCTTACATCCGGTGAATGCGACTATGGTGTCGTAGCATCCAGTAATATCACCGCAGGACCGGTCATAGAGACCCAGGTAGCTTTGAAAGGGAGAAACGATATAATCGGCGTATCAACGGACATTGTTCCGATACACCACTGTGTCTTTGTAAAAGACAAAAATATCCGTATAAGAACTGTATCTTCTCATATACAGGCACTCCTTCAGACCAAGGGCACTCTAGAAAAACTATATCCTGGCACAACTAGACTTGAAGTCGAGGATACAGCCTATGCAGCAAAAATGTTAGCAGGCGGAGAGCTGCCTGACGACACTGCCGTCGTATGCAGAAAGAATGCCGGAGAATATTATGGTCTATTCATGGCTCACGAGAACATAGAGGACCGTAAGGATAACATGACCACATTCACACTTCTAAAGATGTCATGATGTCTCTACGTTCGATCCGTCCAAGTGTATAATGACGAACCTGATTTCTCTTCTTGCAAAGGTCTTCGAATTCCAACACCTTCTTGAAATTTGCTTTCTCCATACATCTTCCTGATGCTTCATTCTCCGAATCGTAACGTGCCTGTATCCAAAGATAATCAGTATTGTCGAATATCCATCTACATACCGCACATAGGGCCTCGGTCATTATCCCTTTGTTCCAATGATCCTTAGAAAGACAATATCCCAGCTCACAATATCTCTTGTTTGGGAAATCCTGCACCGCAGATATACTGCCGATGGGCATGTTATACTTTTTTTGCGTTATGCACCAGTCCATGGAACCAAAACGATATTCACTGATACACGATGCGATATAAATCGCTGTGACATTGATGTCCGAATGAGCATTCCATGTTAGAAACTCTGTGACATCCTGATCGGACATCCAGCTATCATAACATGTTGGAACATCCGCCATCGTAAAACGCCTCAGATGAAGACGTTCGGTGAATATGGGCATCGTCATATCACAGGAATTATATCCTGATGGAACAGTTGGCATAACCCTCACGAATAATACCATATATGACACTGAACGGAATGGACGTTTTGACAGCTATGCCTGTACAAGTGTCTCCTTTCTTGTATGCGTCCAAAATCGACTTGACGAGTTGATCATCGTTGACAGATGATGATATCTTTCTCGATTCTAAAACATCGACCTTCTTGATGTTCTTCTTCTCAATACTCCATGAGGTGGACCTGCATTTAGGACATCTTTTCGGAGGCCAATCTCTCTTAGCCGTCCATTTATGTGAACATCTAAGGCAGTCGTATGTCCTCGGTGCTTCATTCCAATGGTATGTCCCACAACTTGGACATCTGCGAGGGTCCTCACTTGTAGACCCCCATTCATAATTGCATCTTGCACAGGTCTTCAACTCAAAAGGCTTCATCCATATGGTAGACCTGCACGAAGGACAGTTACGGGGTATGCTATCCGTCTTCCTAGGCTTCCAGTGATAGGAACAACGTGAACACACGTAATATTTCGGTACTAGTATACCATTCCCGCTTTGAGCATTACCCGCCAAGACCTTCTGATCCCCTACTACCAGAATATGTATCCAACTTAAAATATTATCCGTATATTCTTCATTGAAAGGACTATGAAATTCCGAATAATCTAATGAAAACATTACGACATCCAAAGAAAATTTGTACTCAATAATAACGTCTATTGTCGATACCGAATGCCGCTGTTGGTCGTATAAGTTTGATATATTTGCATTATATTCACGGCCTATGCACAACGCCTATGGGATAGACAGAAAACATATGCTTATTCTGTTCGTTGTGGCATTTGTATCTTTGGCCGACGGAATGGACGGCAGCATTGCCAATATCGCCCTACCGACCTTGGCCGATGAAATGGGCACAGACACCGGAACAATTTCCTGGGTGACGGTCACATATTATATGATGGTCGCAGGAACCATACTACTTTTCGCAAGAATTGCGAGTAACGGTGCCATCAGAAAAATATTGATCCTCGGACTTGTCCTTTTCGCCGCCGGCTCACTTATGTGCGGTCTTTCTCAAACCCTACCTGTACTTCTCATTGCAAGAGTTATTCAGGGTACAGGTGCGGCCATGATGGGTGCTGCAGCACCGATGATATGCGTTGAATATCTTCCCAGGAACAAACTTGGTCTTGGATTCGGCGTCATAACCCTGGGATGTTCCATAGGGTATGCCACAGGACCCGCTATCGGAGGATTCATAATCGACGCGCTCTCGTGGCATTGGACATTCTTTATCAGCGTACCCCTTGCAATAATCGTCATGCCCATAATGCTGATCGCGATACCAAAAGACAGTCCAACAAAAGGAAAACATATTGATATCAAAGGCGCCGTGATCTTACTGCTAATGACGTTCTTCGGCATTTATGCTCTGCAGAGATGCTGTTATGAGGGCGAATTCTTGATGTCTATTATCGCAACAGTACTTTTCTTTGTACTTTTAATATTATTCGTATTCGTTGAACTTCGGAAAAAGAACCCAATACTGAACGTACGCGTGTTCATGAACAGAGACTTCAACTATGTTTTCGTGGCATTCCTCATTATCAATCTGGTGTATATGGGAATGTTATATCTCATACCCTTCTATCTGCAAATAAATCTGGGGCTTTCCGCATCCCTTAGCGGTGTGTATCTGCTCATTCCATCTATCGTGACCCTCATCTTCGTCATGCCGCTTTCAAGAAAATCAGATTTCATGGGAAGAAGGCTTTTCAGCATAATCTCATGTATCTTGCTACTAGTATCATGTTTGATCTGGGTGTTCTTCTCACCATTGAAAATGATAATACCTTTGATAATTGCGTTCGTCTTAATGGGCCTTACATGGTCCACATGCGGAGGTGCCATGGCCAGCCGTATTGTGGAAAAGACCGAGAATGAAAGCCGTGAGATGGGGTCGTCCCTTATGAACGAGGCCGTTTACATTGGGTGCGCAGTAGGTACCGCACTTTATGCGATGATATTCATATTCTACACTGGTTCAGGAAACATTGATTTCGCCGATCTTCCTCCTGACGTCTTCCTCAAAGGATTCGTATTCACATTGATCGTATCCGCGATACTATGTGCTATTGCCCTCTTCATGTCGACAGTTGTCAAAGATAAGAACGATGCTTAAATCCCATGATAATTCAGGAAATAGGACATCTTCATTACAAAGATGTCAAAATATTTGATTATAGTATTTAGCTCATTAAAAATGACCCTTCTTGATTTTTTTGATGTTCCCGTACTGTATTCTACAATCGGTCCGATGTAAACTTATTATACGTCACAATTAACTGAGGCACATGGCGAAAAAAAATATCCTCATTGCAATTACAGCAGTGGTCTTGGTCATTGTAGTGGTTGCGATCACAGCATCACTTTCAAATAATGATCCAAAAGAAGAGGAAGTAACTTACAACGGTAACGGAGGTTTGACCATAAGCGGCGAGAGTGTGGCCGTATCCTCAGATGAAACCGTTCAACCATGCATGTTTATCTACAACAGCTACGCATTTGACAGCTGGAACACAAAAGTGGATGGCAGCGGTACCACATATACAGAAGGCGAATCTGTAGACTATGGAACTGTACTCTATGCCCAATGGACCGAAACATATGCTGTTACAGGTTATTCCATTGATATTGGTCCCCTTACCCTGAATTTCAACGGTGAGATCGTGGATACAAGTTCACTTGTTATTGTGTTCCCCGATGTATTGCCTACATCTATCATCACATTGACTGGTATCCCCGATTGGGAATATTCTGGAGGTATATTTTCATGTGTATACGAAGGCAATACATATACTCTGACGATAACTGTGATCGATGCGGATAATGTGACCTGCACCCTTGTTGATGATATTCCAACAATAACAATAGAGACAACAAGCAATATCGAACTTTCACTAATGTTTGTTATATCCGAGTAAGAAAAACCCTTTCCAAACCCCTTATTTTTTATTCATAGTACACATAAATGAAATTTCCTCCGATCCATTGAATGTGTGGTTTGGATACTGTACGACATTATGAAAAAAATTTGAATTTACAATGCATTTTTACCGGCAAAGTGTTAAATATTTTCCATTACTGAAGAATATCTGTCTAAGAATACAAGAGACTCGCGTTCGATGATTGCCCCCTTTAGATCAACATAAATGTCAACGCTTACGATAAACGATTGAAATACAAAGTGAACAAATTTTAAATTGATGATAGAAATCTAAACCCCGTAAAAACCCAAATGTATGTAAGGTTCTAAATGAAAGACTTAGGAGAAGATATTACCGGCCATCTGCTAGCGTTGATCACCATCTTGATCTGGGGAACTACTTTCGTATCGACAAAGATGTTGCTAGATTATTTTTCTCCAGTAGAGATATTGTTCATGAGGTTCGTGATCGGATTTGCAGTCTTGGTCGTCATTTGTCCTCATCTGTTAAAGGTCAGAGATAAAAAACATGAGATGTATTTTGCCGCTGCAGGTCTGTGCGGCGTAACACTCTACTATCTTCTAGAAAATATGGCCTTGTCTTATACGCTTGCCTCCAATGTTGGAGTGATAATCTCGATTGCACCTTTCATAACAGCAATATTCGCACATTTCTTTATCAAAAACGAGAAATTCAGAATACAGTTCTTTATCGGTTTTATTATTGCAGTGGCTGGAATATCACTCATAAGCTTTAATGGGTCCAATGTCCTCGAATTGAATCCATTAGGCGATCTTCTAACGGTTCTGGCCGCAATAGCCTGGGCGGCATATTCTATATTGACCAAGAAGATTGCAGAATTCCATTACAACATGATATTGGCAACACGCAGGATCTTCTTATACGGACTTATATTTATGATACCCGAACTTCTCGTATTCGGATTCGCCCCTGATGTTAACGCACTAATGCAGCCTACCAATCTATTCAACATATTGTTCCTGGGAATAGGCGCATCGGCGATCTGTTTCTTGACATGGAACTCTGCGGTTAAGATGCTCGGCGTAGTAAAAACCAGTGTTTATATCTATTTGGGTCCTGTGATCACTGTGATAACGTCTCTCCTAGTATTACATGAAAATATCACCATCGTTGCAATAATAGGAATGATACTTACCCTTGCTGGACTGATAATATCAAGGAACGGGATCATAAGAAAAAAGAAGGATGTTGTTGATGATGTCCCCTGACAAATATGATTTTAGAACAATGATGATCAGAATCTGACAAACATCTCGTTGAATTCCACCGTGGTACATCCTTTGCAGAATTCTTCGATATTGAATTGAGCAGCCTGTGCCTTCGCATGGTCCCTTTTATTTTCATCGACGATGAAGATCGTATCATCGGATTCGAATATCACATATTTGATGTAATCATTGGCAAACCTCACCTCCGCTGAGAATCCGTTATAAACAGCTTCCTTAAGATTATCAACCATGAACTCAAATGTGCAGGTCCTGTATTGTGGAAGATCGTCCTCCACATTGTATTTTATCAAGTTCTGGCCCTCGGTCCTGGATGCAATGATGTTGCGACTCACTTTTGAATCATCATAAACACGGTACACGCTGAAATCAGCATTTATACGATCCTCTATGACAGGATGGTCGAAAATCCATAGCTCTATTATATCCTTGTTGCACATGACCACTTCTTTCATATCCGATTCCAACTGAACGCGCTTATTAATTATGCGTTGCATGGATTTAATGATATCAAGACACGTAATTGATTGATTTTGTTGATCTGAACGTTGTCCTCGCAATGGTTTTATTAAAAAATCTGAATGAACCATATTAAAAATTAAGAAACGTTTATATTCGCACAAGTTGATTGAAAATTGGGTGTTACAAAATGGTCGACATTCTAGACTGCAAAGGACTTATGTGTCCTATGCCCGTCGTTCAATTGGCTAAGAAGATCAAAGCCATAGAGATAGGTCAAGAATTAGAATTGATCTCTGATGATGTCGGTTCCAAAGAAGATATTCCTGCATGGTGCCAAAGGACCGGCAATCAACTAATCGAAATGAAGGAGTCAGGTAAAACCTACACGTATCGTATAAAAAGACTCAGATGAAACCAAAGGAAATCATGTGATTTCCATATGAACAGTGATTAACATGACGCATGTTGACATTATATCGATATCTGACCAAAGATGAATCTTGAGATGATGATCAATGGATGAAACAAAAAAAGTAGCAATAGTTGTGTCTGAATGCTCTTTTGATAAGGGCGTGATGGCGATGATGATAGCAAATACTGCGGCGAGTATGGGAATGGAAGTACATGTGTTCTTCACATTTTTTGGATTGAACCTATTGAAAAAAGGTGCCAGGCCCAAACTCTCTGGCATGTATCGTTTGTTCACTGGAACATTTGAGAAAAAGATGTCTAAGGTCGGGATCCCCAAATTTGGTGAACAACTGAGTATGGCCAAAGATCAGGGTGTGAACATATATGCGTGCAGTACGTCCATGGCCTTGATGGGTGTTAAAGAGGAAAATATGACCGATGGCGTAAAGATCATAGGTGCAGCCGGTTTTCTGAACATTGCTGCAGATTCGGATATGCAATACTTCATTGGATGATAACTTGACCTCTACATTGTTCATTCTGCTAAAATCCCCCTACGAATATCGTGACCTGAACATAATCAATATGTTGAAAGGAGATAGGTCAGGAGTTATACTGTTCGAAGATGCGACGCTATTCTCAGTTTATAGCGAGAGAAGAACAGACCTTTTGAAGGTTGTCGATAGGGTCTTTGTCATCGATGACGACCTAGAGGCAAGAGGATTCAAAGGTAAGGCTGGAGAAGGAACAGAGGTCATTGACTATCCACATGCAATAGACCTGATAATGGATGGATACGATCAAACGATCACATTGTGAGGCATATTATGGGAATATTAACGATACAGATAAGATCCGGTACCATGATGAATATGGACCCTAATGTAGCATTGAAATTGACCAGGGCCGCCATTGATAAAGGCCACAAGGTCAAGATATTCTGTTATGGAGAAGGAGTGACCCTCATAAAAGCTGGCCAGAATCCAAAGAGATTTCCCAATGTTGGCAACATGATCGAAGAATTCGCTTCCTTGGGGGTGGAGATCGTAATTTGTGAGACGTGCGGTTATGCGCGCGGCATCCAAAGAGGAGAAGAGATAAAAGGAACGAAGGTAGGAAGCATAACTAACGATTTCTCGCTCTTTGTCTCGGAAAGCGACCGTCTTGTAACAATATCCAGGTGATATGATGGCTGATAAAATCATTGTTTTGATAAGAAAACCACCTTATGGAACAGAGGAGGCATTCGCAGGAGCCAGGTTGGCTCTTGGTGGACTTGTGAGCGGAGTGATCGCAAAGGCAGATGTCCTTCTTATCGAAGATGGCACATTGAATGCTATAGATTCTCAGGTACCCACGGCAATAGGGATGCCATCCAACGGAGATGCACTTCAAGACATAATCGATATGGGCGGAGAGGTCTTCTGTGTAACGGAGGACCTTGATCAACGGATCGATGGCGCGAAGGTCTTAGACGGTGTCAAATTGATACATCGGACCGAAGTACGCAGTATTGTTGATAGGTATCAGATCGTCAACACTTTCTGATCCAATCCCTATCAACTGTCTTTTACCTTTGAATTATCGTATGATATCGACTAATTAATGATGTGCCTTCCACCACTTCAACACGATTATTTGTCTTTTAAATATGCAAGAACAAGATAACAGTTATAACCGCACACATCCATCTTAAGAACATGCAGTTTCGTGTATGTGAATTAGTCAAAACGAAAGGCGTTGTACTGCCTTTGGCAATACTTCGCATAATGATAGGTTTCATGCTTCTGTGGGCATTCTTCGATAAGATGTTTGGTCTAGGCCTCTCTACCCCGGCAGGATCCGGTATGATAGATGGGGGATCGCCGACGCACGGATTCCTTTCTGGCAGCAACACGCTAAGTTTCCTAGCAGCCTATTCCAACATCCTTGACGTCGTGATCATGTTGGCATTCCTGCTGATAGGCATAGCCCTTATGCTCGGCATTGGTATGAAGATCGCAACGATAACGGGGGCCCTTGTGTTCTTAATGATGTATATAGCGCTGTTCCCACCCGAGAACAATCCCATACTCGACGACCACATAATCTACATCTTCGTCCTGATGGCGGTGTACATGGCTAATGCAGGCTCCTATCTCGGACTAGGGAACTGGTGGAAGGAACAGAAGATCGTAAAGAGGTTCCCATTCTTGGAATGACTGAAATGGACCGTATCGGTCGAAAACAAACATTTTCCCAACTTCAATTTTAAATGGCCGTAAGGATCAATATTCTTTCAGCAGATACGCGAAGAAACACGAACCTTTCTTAACAATGACCTCCCACGTCAGTCATCTGAATGATCATGATATCTGAAGGACATCCTGTTCTTGCTGAACGGATCAATAAAAAATACCAGATATATCCAATCCTTGATCCCTTTTTCTTTCGAATAAGGCGGAGTGAACATTCTTCTGACCGAAGGAGTGAACATATACAGTATCACTATCGCCATTATCACTATCATCAACGTTGGACGTATGGAAATAGGGCCAACGGTCATATCGAGGTCGAACACAGAGAATCTTATGAACATGCTGAGAACCGACAACAGTATGTAAATTCCAGATAGCCTTACGATCGATCCCCAGGCACTCCTATTGCGCGAAAGAAGCCAGAATGCTGCTATAAGATACCTGAAATACAGACCTAATAGGACGATCATCAAAAGGAAATAGATCAATATGTCGACCATTGACCTTGTCAATATGATCTCGTCCACTTCCAACATAGCTCTGTAAAGGTATACAGAAGCAACGAACAATGCCAATGCCATCACGACCAACATGGACTTTGGTGGATTCTTCAACTTATCCATGTATTCTTTCTTGTCCAGAGGCGGAATGCATTGCTCCATGCAAGGATATATCGCGTTCATTTAAAATAATCTGTCTTTGTTACGAGTACGATGAATAGGGATCTGATCGATGCCACCGACAAGGTTCTCAAGACAATACTTGGCCGAACATGGACGGACCTCGTTTTCCGTCCTTCATTGGTCCTAGTAGTGATCTTTTCATATATTTTCTACGCAACCTATTACATTTACAGGGTCCACGTATCATCTTTGACCTCATCCAATCCAGATATGCTCGTGGGAGACACCCTGATCCTGCTGATAGGTTCCCTTGTGGTAGTCCTGATCGCCGTGATACTAATGTTCGGTAACACAGCCCATGAGAAACACGAATCCGCCCTCAGAAGAGACCTAATAGAATATGTCAGAGTCAGGCAAGACAATGATTCAAGCGGTGTATCATCTACCCTTTTAGAACTCATCACCATAGATAAGAGCATTGTCGATATTAAAAATAGAAAAAAAGATACGATCAATCTTTTATTCATATTGGGCGTGGCAATCGTGTTCGTATCACTGAGCCTCATACCTAACCTCGGCCTTTATCAAGAGATATTCATGATCCTGAACTATACCCTCACGATTGGTATAGCTATGATTGCCTTGCCTTCCCTAAGCACGTTCCTCTCAGATCATGAAAAAGGAACAGTGAGATTCTGTAATAAGCTGTGTGAGATCTCTGATGCTCTAAGATTGGGAATAGCTCCTTTGGATCTTAAGACCGTAGATATGCCTCTAAAAAAATACAGGTTATACACTGTAGCTACCTTAGGTATCTTCGGAATATACTGGTTGACCCGTATATTCGCCATAAGGAACAAACACTACATGGAACAATGGTATTTCGAGGACTGCCTTTTTATGTCCTTAGAGGAACACATGGTGAATAAGATCGACCTATTCGATGGTGACATTAGAGAAACCATCATATCATCCCATAAGGATGCATAAATGTTATAGAATTTACCAACGCTACAAAATGCATCTTCATCAAGAGGATGCTGGTGGAACTGAATCATATGATTGGACTGATCAGAATTTACATTATATTTTCAGAAAAAGAGACACTATGAAAGCTTCTACGACGGAAAGGACAGCATATGCCATCCCGATGACCGAATCAGAATTGGTGGATGAACAGCCGAGAGATGCATTAGGAAGATTTACTGCAAAGAAGAGGGTCGTCCTTATCGATGAATATGGAGATATGGGAACAAACAAAGAATCAAAAAGATGGTTTGCCCTCACAGCGATGGTATCTGACCACCCTCATGAGTTAATGGAAATATCTCAAAGGTATGAACCCAACACGAAAGGAAAATTATACAGTAAAAGCAACGAATTAAAATTCATCACATCTTCGGATGAGACCCGTCTTTCGATACTGACGGACATCGCCAAAACAAAACCATCTATTTTTGCCATTGAAACAGACAAATGGAAAATTGACCCTTACAGCACTTGGCCAAGACAAGGATCAAAACTTTATGTAACAAGTGCAGGACTCCTCATGGACCAAGTTGCAAAGAATTTTAATGGCGAACTGCACGTGATGTTCGACAAGAACACAGCGCTTCAACCAATTGATGCCGTAAAAATATGCAGACAAGCAGGAAAGAAACATGGTAATCAAGTGATCTGCAACGACCCTGCTGCAGATTCGAGATATGAACTGCTAATGCAGACTAATGACTTTGTAACAGGTTCAATAGGTTTTAAGATGAACAGTCCTGAAAAGAACAGCGATAGATTCTTCAAGGTCATAGAGAATTTTACAAAAGAAATAAGAAAATGAAACTACGTGGGCCAGGTGTATGGCCGTTGTCTCTTGAGTTAACTTGAGGGCAATTTGTATAAATATTCAATACAAAAATATCTTATGCAGCCAATCTTCGTATGCTTTGAAGATCATCGATGAGAAAAAATAAGAATATATCGTATCAAGGATATATCGTATCAGAACAGGTAATATCATGTATTGCAGAAGATGTGGAAAAGTCATAGATAACAACTCCAAATTCTGTCCTGAATGTGGAGAACCTACGGGAACGGTACCACCATACGGTAATACATGCTACAATCAGAACCAGCAGTATAACAATACGTGTACAATGCCAAAAAAGGACGTGGGTGTGACTGTCATACTCGCCCTCGTAGGAGGCCTACTATTTTTCAACGGTATCGGACAGATATATGTTGGGAAGATAGGAAGAGGTCTATCCATAATGCTATTCGGATGGCTCCTTGGAGCGGCAACTATCATATCTATGATATCTTTCGACATCACCAATGTCAATATAACTTTTGGAACCTGGGTAATATTTGCTTTTTGTGAACTCGCACTTTTTATTTGGCAGGCTTATGATGCATATATGCTCGCTAACGAATACAATAAGAGGACATGTGAAACTGGACATCCCCCGTGGTAATGATTCGATGATCTGTGATCGATCTCGTGAGCTACCGTCCTTATCCAAATTAATTTGAATGATGTTTTTCACATCTGGATCTTTATATTTGAAAAATAAATTATTGATCTTTAATAGGTTTCCCTCTGAACCATGAGATAACAGCCCCGATTATACACAATGCAAGACATATCATGAACGTCAAATGTATCGAATCGATGAAATCTCCATAGTTTGAAGGAGTTATATCGCCCATATATCCCATGAATATGGATATGCATATCATGGCAATTCCCATCGATATCATCATCCCTATCTGACGAAAGACCGATGCCATGCCTGCGGCCTCGCCTTGATATTTCTTTGGCACTGAAGAGACAATAGCTGAGACATTGGGTGCGGAGAACAATGCCATACCGGCACCGAACACCAAAAGTATCAAAGCCATGTAGGCCAAAGATGTGTCCAATTCTATGAAAATCATCATTGCCGAACCTATGCATACTATGCCCATTCCTAACGTCGGCAATATGCGCTTATCTCTCATCCGATCAGACAGAGAACCTGCCCATATTGTGAAAAAAACCTGTACCAGAGGCTGAAGCATCATAAGGATTCCGGCCTCTGTCGCTGTCATTTCACCTATGCTTTGAAGATATAACGCCATGAAGAATGTGAGTGATGATGCAGCTGCATAGTTCATAAAAGCAGCTAGACAGGAACGCCTGAACATACTTATTCTAAAAAGTTCAACCTTCAGCACTGGCTGTTCCATTCCTTTCAGAAGATAAAAAGTGAACGCCAATGATATCGCTCCCAAAAATATGAGGATCAAAGCCCATGACTCAGTAATATAGGCCACCCCATACATGAGCATCAATATGGAGGCCATCCAAAGAATAGCGCCCTTTGTATCCATATTTTCTCCGCGCATCGGAGCGATCTCCTTTTTGAACCTCATAAAGAACACGAACGATAACACAGAGATAGGAACGACCAACACAAAGAGGACCCTCCATCCCATGACATCGGATATAGCTCCGCCGAGACTGGGGCCCACCGTGAATCCAACTAACATTACGGCCATGTAAACTCCAATGGCCCAGCCACGTTTTTCCAAAGGATATACTGCCGATAACATCGCCACACCGGTTACAGCAAGCACAGAAGAGCCAGCACCTAAAATAAAGCGCATTATCAGTAAAAATTCGAGATTGGGACTCATAGCAGATAATATGGCGGAGATAGTAACGACCACAAGACCGATCATCGACATTTTTCTCATGCCATATATGCTTGCGAAACGCGCGGCCGGTACCATGAACATGACCGATGCTATGAGAAAGGACGTGTTGATCATTGCAAGGGAATGAGCACCCACGCCGAAGTCCCTACCAATGCATGGTAAGGCCAAGCTCATCATCGTTCCCATGAGTGGAGTAAGTATGGACCCCACACATGTTGCCAAGAGGACCATCTTTGATTCCCTCTTGGAATAAACACTGTTTTCCACACGCCCGTTAGAACTTGATGGATAGATATTGATTTGGGTCTCTGGTACAAGTGGAACAACCGTATCATTCTAATTTTCAAAATAATGACACATACGATGAATATCTGTTAGAATGTTATAACAATTAACTATTGAACACAAACAAGAAAAATAAACCTAAGTGGATCCAAAAGACCCTCTTCATACTTTAGGAAAAATTTTAAATGATGACCATTCGACGTAGAGATCTTACTTCATATGACAATCAAATGAATATCATTGTGCCAGTGATGGGAATTTCAAATAATGCTTCTTACAATTTAATACAATTTGAACTATTAACATTTTTTGAATTGATATTTAAGGCCTTGAAATTTTTACGAGCCGCTTATCGCGTCCTTACCATCTTTAAGCTGCACTAAAATGATCCTAATGCTTCTGCCATATGTTCCGATGCACTCTTTTGTAACATCAGTGATATTGCGCGTAGAACTGTATATCGGGTATATTCCCACTGCAAGCGACATCTGTGTATCAAAGAAGAACGATGACTTCTCATAGTCCAGCTCCGGAACGAGCTTGCTTATCAACTTGATCATAGACTCCTTACTCTCAGAGATCTTTGTCCGAACCTCATCCAATTTCTCAGAGGACATGTTTTTCTCGAGAACCGTGTGCATTATGGAGTACAATTCTACCATTCTGCCGTGCCTCATCAAACACTCTGCCCACATATCTGCAATCTCATTGATATCGTATTTTTCCCCAGACTTGAAAGTCTTCTTTAGATCCTTGGCCCATTGCGCAACATCCATGCTCAATATTACGGCTACCACTTCTTCTTTGGTGGAAAAATAATTGTAAATTAGCGGCCTTGTCGCATTCAATCTCTTTGCTATTGCCTCGAACGTCAGACCATTAAATTTCTTTTCATCATAGATCTCAGAACTAGCAGTTATGATCTCATTCATCCGCGTCTCTTTATTTTTCTCAGATCTTGCACGTTGAAATTCCATTTTATCACTAATTTAATACCTATAGTTGATGTTGTTCGTGCGTATTTAATAATATTCATTGTGTATCTTAACTCGAATTAAGATACGCTCCGTAAGCAATAAATAGTTAGAATACGTTGTGTATCTTAAGGCTAAGGGTGACTGAAGCCTGGGAGAAAATAACATGACCGAAGTAAAACAGAGCTGGTTCTCGAAAACCAAAGCATCAATATCAAATAAATTCAAATCATCGAATTCTAAATGCAAAAAAGACAAAAAGTAAGGATACTGCCCGCTAATTACGGACAGGGATCTATTATTATGCCGAAACATCCTTAATTAAATTTCAAAAATCGATATGGATCCATCCTGGATATGTATGGAAATAAAATTAAAAACCTCTGTATCCCCCTCATATCCTTCTCCGGCAACATCAAAATAGGATGTCTAATTATTATATTCTGACGTATTTTTGAATTCTTACTTATAATATATTTTAAAAAAATTACTGGAGTAGATCATTTCTGATCATACCCCAGAAAAATCAAGGTTACATTATTTCCGACTTGATGATCTTCGAAGCCATTTCACCGATATAAACGACTGGACCCATTGTGTGTCCACAATTGACCTGTGGCATTATTGAAGCATCCGCTACACGCAAACCTTTGACCCCACGGACCCTCAGATGTGAATCCACGACAGCCATCGGATCCTTATCGAGGTCCCCAATACGTGCGGTACCAACTGGATGGAATACAGTGCCAGCCTCATTACGTATAAATGACTCGATCTCCGCATCGGTCGCATCGAGAGAAGGATGAACAAGCTCAGTATAGGGGGATAAAGCCTTGGTCTTAGTCAGCTGCATAGCATAACGCACGCCCTTGATAAAACGTCTCATATCATCCCCATCACCGAAATAATTGGGATCGATCAGAGGCTTATCGTGCGGATCCCCTGATGCCAGCAATACATTCCCTTTACTCTTCGGGATCGTAAGTATCACTGGAACAGAATAGCCGCTTTTGTCGGCAATACCTTCCACTCCTAAGAACTCCTTCTCCGAACCGCTTGCATTATGCGTATAATAGAATATCAACTCGAAATCTGGCCCTTTGTGGGTACCATCCAAAGATACGAGACCGGCAGCCACTCCGGGATAATAACACGATGGACCTGTGTGATCCTTCCTCCATTGTGCAATGGACTCCTCGCTAACCGGGTTAAGATGAGAATCCGGAATCGATTTAGAAGATAAGAATTTCATTGTGAACATCAAGTGGTCATTCAGATTCTCACCAACACCAGGAACGTCCGCAACCAATGGTATGCCGTGTTTCTTCAATTCCTTCTTAGGACCAACTCCTGACAGTTTTAAGATCTGAGCAGTATTGTATGTTCCGGCAGAGAGGATCACCTCCTTGTTGGCCTTTATGCTTTGGACCTTCCCTTCATGTTCGATCTCGACACCAGTTACGATGTTGCCCTCGAATATGACCTTGCGAACAAATGTGTTCGGCTGAATAGTAAGGTTAGATCTTTTCCTGATCTCCTTGGAAAGATAATTGTCCGCTGGTGTTTTCCTTACATTATCAACAAAATATTTTTGCACGATATCAGCACGATATGCATCCTCGCCGGAGAAATCACCGATCCCACCAAATCCTGCCTCTTTGAACCCTTTCAACATTGTGTGCACGAAATCCGTAGGATATGCTGAATCCTCCAAACGAAGCATGCCTCCCTTTCCCCTGTAACGGCTTGGTCCAAGGTTTGTATCCTCAATCCTCTGGAAGATCTCCAGTGCCTTTTCATAATTCCATCCTTCGGCACCTTGTTTTTCCCAAGAATCATAGTCTTCTTTGGTTCCCCTCATCCAGAATCCCACATTGATCCCGGAAGAACCTCCAACCACGCGACCTCTGGGATGATAGATCTTACGACCATTCAGACCTTTCTGCGGCTGCGTCTCATATTGCCAGTCATAGTCTGTCCCCCAAACCATGAAAAAAGCCCCTGGTGTCCTGGAGATGTCATTTGTATTCTCACCACCCGCCTCTAACAATAATACAGATGTCTTCGGGTCCTCACTGAGTCTGGACGCTACTACCGGTCCGGCTGTCCCGGCTCCAACAATTATGTAATCGTATGATCTCATTAACGCTACCTCCTTTCTTATCTTAAACTTCCTTATCTTCACACAAAAAATCCATTATTGATTGTAGTAGAACTGTATCAATTTAAAGAGTTTCACATTTAAATGTAAAAAATCACAACCTGTATGATTCCAAAATATAATTTACTTCGATAAATGATACTCTACATATCCAATTGAACAATGCAAATATTTACTTTTGTAAAAAAACAAAAACCAGAGAAATCAATGCAACCTCTTTTTAAAATAATCAGCAACGTGCAATACAAAAAATAACAACGATCTTAAAAGTTCAAATTTCTTATCGATAAAAAAAATTACGCCGCAATATTATATACTTACAATATGTAAGTAGTATATGGAGATGGTTAACGGCCCACGAAGAAGCCGGATACCCTATGTGTCGATCTTCAACGTTCGTACAGAACGTTCATAATGACCCATAGTTCCTCGGTCACGGTCATCACACTGAGTCCATTACCATGAAACTCGGTGTAGATCTCGAAGATCTTACACCACCTCCTACCAGGATGAACCTGCGGATTCGCCGAAGTTTAAAGCATGCGGCAACTCCGTAGGCTTCTCACTCCCGCGAACATGCAACCGCCGGAGCGATTGTATTTTTATCACATCCTGGTATCAAAACAAAAACCAAAATCAGTTAACACAATTCAAACAATACCAGAAGACGGGCGGCCCGAATCCGTCACGACCTGTCACGTTCCCGGCAGATCCGGTACCGCCCCGGCAGACGGGACACATGCTAATTTCAATTCATAGAATTGATTTGAGATACAGAGAGATAGATTTGTCCCCATGAACTTCTGTCTGCCGAAGTACGGGACGCTTGCGGATCTGCGTGTATTTTTAACGCGAACAGATCCGCAGGGTCATCCCGACAGGAAGCATTTTGATCTTCAAAACCAGTGTATACACCCCGTGAGGAATGTTGAAGATCGACATCATTCAGATGTACGGTCCTTCTGGAAGCCGTTTTCATACTTCCCATATAATATACGACGTTCGAAGTATTTAAAGACAAGCGAAAAACAACTAAAATTCATTAAAAATATTGAATATTTTTAGAATATGTTCTTAAAAACCAAATCTCAGAACATTAATTCATTTCTGAAATTGAAATAGAAAACCATACTCTAGATTGCAAAAATACAAATCGATCATGAATGACTTTTATCATATTTTGATCCCTTGAATTATAACAATGTCAATTGAAGATGATCTTACACTCGAACATCATCATTGGTCTTTTGTATGATTTTAAGTATTTTGAACAAAAAATATATGTTGTAGTATGGTTCTACGTCCTCATAATGTGGTAAATACAAAAAATATATATTTAGATGGCTGCAACTAATATGAGCAATTTTGTTTTTTTATATAAATTTGAAACTATTGATGAATTTTACTATGTAATAGATCATATGGAACCCTACGTCGATCTATTGCCCTATGAAGGTCCATTCTTAGGAGGTCTACCCTCGGTGAATGATTTTGTAGTAATATATTTTAAAGAATTAAGAAAATTACAAGATATTCCTTTATTGGAATCTCGTATAAGGATATTATACGATTCAACAGAACGCGTATTGGAAAGTATCAAAAAATACAGAGAATTAATATTGATGGATATTGACTTTTAATATGCTTATAACGAAGGGTCAAATATCAATTGTTCAAATTCGTCTTTCAAAAAATTCACGAACGACGAAATAAGGACAGATCCTTGATGCTCTGTACACACGATAACCGACAGCATCTCCGCCGATGTATGTCACGACTGCCGGTGATCCAGGCGATAAGGGACCTCAGAGATACGATCCATGACGTAACTGCAAGATGATATCGAAGCAGCTGGGGGTAGAGATACAGAATTGCAGATGCCTTTGTATGAAGAAGAATTGATTATATGTCATAAATTTTTCATAAAATAACAGAAACTGGGAGTAAGATTACTTTATATTCTCAATACATGATTGTTACCCGGGTTTCGACTCGGTCAGATATATCGACCACATACTGGATATGTGCATAAAGATTGCAATTACTGAAGCTATCATAAACCGTATAATGAATGTAAAAAGCAAACCGATGTCTAAACTGCACAGGAGATAAAAATAATGAATATGAGTCTCTTCAATAGAAAAAGGACATTGTATGCGATTTTGCTTACTGTTCTATTAACTACCACGGTTCTCGCTGTTACATATGATAAAGATGACAGCTCAGCAGTGGTCGCTGATACGTTCAATGACGGAAAATTTTACTACAGCATAACTTCTGAGGAAAACAACGAGGTATCCATTACCGATACCATGGTGAGCACAGGCAGTATATCCATACCGTCCAGTGTAGAACATTATGGAAAGACGTACAATGTCACCTCAATTGGCAATAATGCATTCTATGGATGTTCCGGTTTGACAGGCTCATTGACCATACCTGACAGTATTACTGTCATTGGAAGTTATGCATTCTATGGATGTTCCGGTTTGACAGGTTCCCTGACGATACCCGACAGCCTTACCACCCTCAACATTTATGCATTCTGTAACTGTTCCGGTTTGACAGGTTCCCTGACGATATCCGACAGCCTTACTAGGATTGGTTTTGGTGCATTCTCTGGGTGTTCTGGTTTCACTGGTTCATTGACCATACCTGGTAACGTCACCATGATCGATAATTTTGCATTCTATGGTTGCTCTGGCTTCAATGGTTCCCTTATCATATCAGGTGGTGTGAAGACCGTCGGCTTCTCATCGTTCGAGAACTGTACAGGATTCACAACTCTTACGATACCTTGGAGCGTCAATGTGATTGAAAATACCGCATTCAAGAACTGCATCGGTCTAACATCCATATCCATAAGTTCCAATCCCAAATGGACCGATATAATGAGTAATGATGTGTTCTCCGGTATAACATTCTACGATGAGACCGGCACGACCGTTCTGGAACAAACGGCAAGCAATCTTTGCCGCTATTCCTTTTCCGGTACATATGAGCATATGGTAAGGGGCGATCCGATCGAAATAAATTCCATCAATTTCTATGATGAGGAAGGTTGGCCACTGGACGAACCGATCCAACCTGACGTGGCCAAAGGAAGCTCTTTCATCATCCCTTCATACTCAGGGATCAAGACTGGATATGTTTTCAGCGGATGGAATGACGGAACAGCCATCTATGCAGCAGGGTCCACATATACGACAGGTTCGTCCGATGTTTCTTTTACAATCGTATGGACCGCTACAGATAGTAACGATGCCGATGATTCCAATTCTTCTACCGATTGGTTATTGTATGCTACAATTGTCATCGTTATTCTGATTGTAATAGGTCTTGCCGCATATTACTTCAAAATCCGGAAGAATGCATGAATAAACTGCCCGGTACACATACCGGGCTACTTTTTATTTTCTGATCAATTGCGGATTCGATAGTTGTAATTCACACCAAAACCTATTGGGACCTAAACGATGATTAAGAGCCGAGAAGACCGTCGATGCTCTGTACGACACGATAACGGACAGCATCTCCGACGATGTATGTCACGACTACCGGTGGTCCAGACAATAAAGGGCTTCGGAAATATGATCCATGACCAGAACTACAAGCTAATATCGGAACAGTTGATGATAAAGATACAGAATTGCAGATGTCCTTGTATGAAGAAATAAAAAAAATAATTTGCATTAAATAAAACACAAGCAATTTATCCCATTCAATTAATTTATTGAATTCTATAATTTTATGCAGAATAACAGAAACAATCTGAATTCATTATGTCACTCCACACAAAAACTTATAGAACCTTATTTAATAACATTTAAGGCAAAGTTGTAACCTCTGCCCTTGGACCTGCGATATAGAATGTGTGTTCATGCTGAGATACTATGCCACCATTGATCTCTATCATTTGTGTATAACCGGAAAGTATACCGCGACGTAAAAGGTATCTTACATGTTTTTCAGCATCTGGAAAATCACAGCTTCTCGCACAGAATGCAAATGTACTGAACTCACCTTTCACATATTCCAAGAATTCTTGAGCTTTAGGATCGTCCACCTTACGTTCTCTAACCACACGAACTATGTTTCCTTGAGGCCCATCGACGACTGCGCCTCCTCCATTTGTAGCAAACGGCTCTACGGCCATTACATGGCCTGTCTTTAAAATCGTACTATCTCCATTCGCATAACTCGGCACGGAAAACCCCGCATGTAGTTTATAAACCTCGATTTGGTGTCCGTTGAGATTGTCAATAGGTTTGAAACCTGCTTGATTTATCACCATCTCGACCACACGTCCGATATCTCCAAGTGTCGTACCTTCACCGACAAACTCTGCCACTGCGTTCCTAGCAAGCTTTGATGCTTCGATCAATTCGGTATATTTCCTGGTACCGACTTCCACTGTGCCTGCTATGTCGCCTATATAACCGTCTATCTCAGCACCACAGTCGATCTTAACAACGTCCCCCAGCTCGAAAACCGTGGGATCATTGATACATGGTGTGTAATGAGCAGCAACTTCATTTCTGCTTATGTTACATGGAAACGCAAGTCCGCAACCGTGCTCTCTGATGTATCCCTCGACTTCCTGTGCGACATCATAGAGTTTACCGCCTGTTTTAACAAGCTCCATTCCTAACTCTCTAGCAGCTCCTGCCACCTTACCAGCTTTACGAAGTTTTTCTAATTGTTCGCTTGTCAGCATCTTAATACTTCCTCGATTTTTCTTCGCCTACATTTTCCATAAAATTTGAAGCTGTCATTATATCTTGAGCATTGACATCGTATAAAAAATTACAGTCACTTGTCTTCAAACCTGAAACCTCCGATACGTTCAATCCGTGTTTTGCAATTTCCTCACCTTGATCTTGAACATTACCGTGTTCAAAATTTGATGATTTCACTCAATCTATTAACAGATTTATTTACCATATTTTATTCTTCTTTGATAAAATTCTCACGTCTTTTAACATCTTAGCTACCGTACACTGCGATAACCGACAGCATATGTCACGACTGTCCGATGGTCTAAGCGATAATGGACCTCAGAGACACGATCCATATCACTACAAGATCATATCGGAACAGCTGAGATAGAGATACGGTTCGAATCCCTTCCTGCTCGCCTCTTTATATTCTGATATAAATCACATGATTAATACAAAAATCTGATATCTAAAAACAAAATGCATATTGGAAATTATCTTGAACGAACCTTTCAGGAAAAAAACCCAGACAAATGTAATAGAAGACGAAGAGGCGAGCAGGAAGGGATTCGAACCCTCGGCTTGCAGCTTAGGAGGCTGCCGCCATATCCAGACTAGGCCACCTGCCCGCGAGTTATCTGAGGCTAAAAGGTTATTGGATAAAAGGTTTATGGATGGACGCCAGTGATATTCACTGGCTGTGATCTCATTTCTTTGCCAAGGACCAGATCTCGATGAACTCGACTGTGTCGACACTGAATGCCTCACGAAGTTCCGAGACGATCTTGAACCTTGCAACGGGCCATTCCTGGTGGAACTTTGTGACCTCGGGGAGTGTCACAACGACCTTGTCACCGGGGAATGCAAACTCGAATCCCACAGCATCGCCGAAGTTGAGCTCGATGATGGCCTTCGCCTTCTCGACCTGTTCCTCGATGATCTCTGTGACAGTGATCTTGTAGAGGAGATCGTGTCCTGCGAGGGGGTTGTTGAAATCGACCTTTACGCGGCCTGCACCTGCGGACATGACTATTCCGGATTTGTTGCCGAGTGTGACCTGAAGTCCTGGGTAGGGGTTGATCTCCTGCTTGTAGAACTCTCTGATCGGATAGATCTCGATGAATTTGGGGTCCCTTACACCTGCTGCTTCTTCACATGGAACGGCGACCTCGATCTCCTTTCCAACCTCTGCGGTCTCGAGGGCTTTCTCGAGTGCGGGGAAGAGCTTCTTGGAACCTACCACATATGCCATTGGGGCGTAGTGGTATTTCTCGTTGTATATTCCTGCGTCTTTAGCGACCTGTTCGACGGTGGTGTCGTAGAGTCTCTCTGTGTCGGCAAAGTATGCCTTGTAGTCCATGCGGATCATTTTCTTAACGTCTGCCATGATTATTCACCATTTATTAATGAATGTAATAGATTTGGCGATACTCTACTTTATATTAAAGTTATCGCCCAACAAGGATCTTCAAACCTCATCGTTTTATGCGAATCCAGTATCGTGAATAATAATTATGGGGTCAAAACAATGACAGACACATAATTTCTCATCATATGGTCATCCAATAACGATACGCCGTATCATCCTCCGAGGATGCATCGAATAAGAAAAATAATGTGCGATCACCTATCCAGCACTTGGATTTATATCATTATTTATCGATGATAACATGAAAACCATTAAAAACAAGATACCCATACCGTCGATTCAAAGCCACCTTTGCATAGCCCGGTAGTGCGGCTGACTTGTAATCAGCAGGTCGGGGATTCGAATTCCTCAGGTGGCTCCACTTCTTCTTATCCTTTTGAAAAATGGTGATTTATTTTTCTATTCATGTATGTTCATATTTGATCTTTGACCGAATTCTGTCAAGAAATCGTCAAAAAGCATCACAGATAAATATACAATCTGCAAGCATTCCACGATGAAAATGATCGTTACGATGCTACCTTTAAAAGAACAGGGTGTAGCCACATTCAAACACGATGTGCAAGAAGCGTTCCAATTCGGCTTCGAAACGGAATTCAGAAAATGCGAAGAAACTATCCTTCCAGAGAAGGATATAAATGATTCGCTGAACGCAAAGGGAGCTGAAGCCTACTGGGCTATCGCCGACGGGACCCCATGCGGTGGAGCCGTCATAAATATCGATGCTGATGCACACCACGGCCATCTAGATTTGTTGTTTGTAAATACAGATCAACAAAGATCGGGAATCGGATACGCCATTTGGAAGGCCCTCGAAGATATGCATCCCGAGATCAATGTTTGGGAAACATGCACACCTTATTTTGAGAAAAGGAACATCCATTTCTACGTGAACAAATGCGGTTTCCACATCGTTGAATTCTACGGTCCGTTCCATCGTGACCCTAATTCTCCCGAGGGAGTTGGCGGAATGCCAGCAGAACAGGGAGATTATATGTTCAAATTCGAAAAGAATATGATTAGATGAGATAAATGATCTTTCAAGAGCAGACACACACAGCACACCAGAAGAAGAGAAGCACGACCTTCATGCCGATGTTCTTGGAACAAATGCGCACGCATCTTTGATTTGCCGATATCGGCCGTACACATTCCTTTCCATCGAAGAAAATTGTTCTGTTCGTAGCTTTCTCAATGACCTGTTTATCAAAATTAGTCATATCGTCAAACGAATACTTTGTCTCTTTCAGCAAAAACTGATGTGGAAGGCGCACTTCCACAAAACAGTTGCCGTTACGATATGTCTGCATTGCTTCTTCCCATCATCTGATGCCTATCTCTCCCCTACATATCGTCGTAATCATGCTCGGCCTTGCATCAATATTGAGTGAAAAACTCAATTTTTCACTTGAATAAGAAAAAGATGTATTTTCCTTCCCCCTTGTATAATATAGCGTTTTCGTGATAGTGACTATTGCATTTTCGTGATTTTATTTCCACATGGTTTCTCAGAGACCCAAATCGATCTCGTATTTGACGTTTACATTGTTAATTTACATAGCATCCATCTGACCTATGATTCTTGTACTTTCCACTTGATATACGTTTATACGCAACCATTTTTGATAATTGTACAAACACATGGTATCCTCAAAATACACAATCACTTCAAAGGTACATTATCACCTTCGTGAATGATCAGATAATAAAGTATGCTGTGCCCTCAATCACAGTTAAATAATCCCAAACCTTCGTTCCCGCAACATGTCCTTCAGATACAGCTCATTGGAAGATTCTATCGTCAACGTAATCAAGAAAAACGTCGAAGGGAAGGACATAGGTGTGGCATTCTCCGGCGGACTGGATTCGGGACTGGTGTCGGCAATATCCAAGAGATACGCCAATTCGGTAACGCTTTACACATGCGGCACCGACAAAGCGTACGATGTCCTCATGGCAAGAGAACTCTCCGAGAAACTGGAACTCCCGTGGGTGCACGCTAGGATATCAATAAACGACATCGAGGAACGCCTCAAGGAAATGATGGTCGCCACGGATACCACAGACCCATTCACCCTCTCATACGAACTACAATTGTACTGCGTGTGCATGACGGCGAAAGAGGACTATATCGTCACCGGCCAAGGCGCGGACGAATACTTCATGGGGTGCGCCAAATTCATAGACCAGCCTGATGAGGATTACGAGGTCCTGAAGGATTCTGCGGTCGGAAGGCTTATAGATGTTTCCGTCCCCTGCGAGAGAAGGATCGCGGCACATTTCAAGAAGGAATTGATCTATCCCTATATGGACGACGCTGTTGTATCCGAGATAAAGAAGATAGACCCCGAAATACTCAGACCCACGGACATGGACTCCAGGAAATCGGTATTGAAAGAGATCGCAATGGACCTCGGATATCCGTTCCTTACAACCAGGAAAAAGAAGTCGTCGCAATACGGCTCCGGTACCACAGATCTTGTACGCGCATTGGCCAGACAGAGGAAGATGAAATACAACGAGTATATCGAATCATTATGCGATGAGGTCCTATCTGGAACGCCGTCAAGGAAGAAGACCGCGGCCGTCTACGCCCGCATAGATCCGATACTGAAGGCGGAAGCAGAAAGGATCCTTCAAGAACAGGGGTCATCACCATCCGAAGCCGTGGATATGCTCTACCGCAAGATCGTAGCAGATTACAACAATAAAGACTGAGTTCTGTACTTCACGATCGGCATGTACGTTGTTCAGATCTCTGAGATCGCTCCAACTTGATCGCAAATTTTTGTCTTGACTGCAAAGTCCATCAGATGTGCCCAATTATCATTCCTTACCGATTATCTTGAATGATTTGTATGACTCACCGTCATCTATGTACATCTTAGAATCCTTTGCACCAGCCTCGAGTGCCTCAAGATTGTATTTAGCAGGTTCGTAACCGCCATTCAAAGCAAGTTCGAACATTTCTTTGGCCTTTGCCCTATCTGCCTTGACACCAATGCCCATGGCGTACATAGAACCAAGATTGGAGGATGATTCAGCAAATCCTCCCGCAGATGCTTTACTGAACAGATCAAAGGCCTTCTTCGTGTCCTTAAGGACACCGACACCGTTGAGATACAGAAGTCCCAGATTGTTCATGGATTCCAAAGAACCTTTCTCCACGGCCTTTGAAAGATAGATCACTGCTTTCCTTTGGTCCTGATCCACACCGAAACCGAACATATATGCTGTGCCTACCGCGGCCATGCACCTGGGATGACCGACGGAGGCCCCCCTCTCATAACATTCAAAGGCCTTCTTCCGGTCCTGCATAGCATGCGGACCGCCATGGTCGTATGTACATCCTAAAGAGAACAAGGCATCCGGACATTTCTCCACCGCGGCCTTCTTGAGATACTGGAATGCCCTAAAATCATCCGGCGATTTCATACCGAGGCCCAAAGTATACATCAGATACAGGTCGTATTGAGCAAATTTGTGGCCCTCGTCCGCGACCGCTGTCAGAAGTTCCAGCGCCTTGCTGAAATCCTCTCTGTCGGGATCTGTGAGGTACATTGTACCCAATCTGAACTTCGCCTCTAGATTGCCCTGTGCTGCGGCCTTCTCATACCACTCAGCTGCCTTTGCGGTGTTCTCCTTCACACCGTCACCTCTCTCGTAGGTGAGCCCCAAATAGAACTGCGCCTGCTCAAGCCCCTGCTCTGCAGCCTTGCCGCACCATTCCAGATACTTCGAAGGGTCTTTCTTTACCCCTTCCCCTTTCATGTACATTACAGCAACAGCTAATTGACCTTCAGCACTTCCTTGCTCGGCCGCCTTCATATACCATTTGAAGGCCTTCTTGGGATCCTTCTTCACCACATGGCCTTCAGCATAGGCTGTACCAACATACAACTGAGCTTTCAGCTCTCCTTTCTCTGCGTCCTTAACGACTTCCTCAAAGGTAGGCACAACAACGATAAGCGCGTCCAAAGTTATTGAATCATCGGTCATAGATACACAATTAGTTGCAAGATAAAAATTTGTACAAAACTAATCGAAAAGTATTTGATTACATCCAACTGTATATTAGATTTGCCGTGGGCGTTCGATTATCTCGGGCTCTATCCATTTGTGCTTAGCGATATAGGTGGAAACACTGTTCACGGCAATTAGTCACAACATTCTTACTTTTTGACTTACAGTCGATGACTGAAATCCATAAAATAATGAATTGATCTAACGATATACGATGACACCGCTCAAATCGTTGTTATCCAGTATTGAACAGATTTATAATTTTCAACGACCTAGTTGACTCATGGATGATAAAAGCAAATACGTCATTATAACGGTCGTATTGGCGGCACTAATCGGAGCCGGATGCTATGCTTTCGGAGTATCACAGCAATCGAATGACGATGAGACCGATCTTACCGGATATTGGTACCAAGTTGGTTACTACATCTATGATGACGGCATCTATCGCTCCGTCGATCAGAGCTCGATGTCCCTCGACTACGGCATAAACATAATAGGTTGTGAAAAAGGAATATTCACTGGCATATACCAGAACGGCGAGATCACCGGAAGTTATTCAGACGATACCATTGTCTTCACAGGTGTGTACGATGATTACACCACTTGGTTCTATGGGACAATATCCGGCAACATGATCTACGCCTCATGCACTGAATATGGCGGTAACATGAAGGGCGGATATCTTGTTTATTCACAGGACATCAATGCTGTTCCTTCCAATCCATCGGTCACGGACATCATGGGCGACTGGGAGGTCGTATCTGCATACGCATTGATCGAGGGCAATATTGTCCAGATCAGCGGTGATTCCCTGACCATAACAGAACAGATGGGGTCCGTATTTTACGGTAATATGGAACAAATGAAAGACAGCCAGATAGAAAACACCGATATAACTGGTGCCTTTACAAATATCGACAATGACGGTTACCGCATCGGATACATGTTGGATGAATACGGTGTGAATTGGACCGTCCTTATGAAAGATGGACAGATCGTACTCCGCACTAACATCCTCGACACCATGGAAACAGAAGAATACTTGCTTGGATCTGTAGAAAGATCATACACCCGGGATGGCGATTCATCCTCTCTGAATGTGGAAGCAGACCTGGCTGAAACATCATGGAGATGGGAAAGCTCCATGGTCGCATATGATAATACTGTGTCTGATATCTACATCGACTACATCATCAATTTTGATACACAGGAAGGTTCTATCCTTTCAGGTACGATGGATTACAGAGGGTACAGCCATGAAATGACAGCCTATCTCTATGGTTCATCACCAGTCACTATATGCATATCAGGAAAATATTCCGAAATGGACATCTACGGGATCGGGACCATCATCGATGGGAAGATCTATTTCAACGAATGGTCCGATGACGGGAAAGAGCTCACAAGTACTGTGTTCACACAAGTAACTGACGAACCGATAGAGCCAGATACACTTGTAGGTCACTGGTCGTGTCTTTCTTCCATCGGTATCGACATTGATGACCAGATATATTATTCGACAACTGGATACAATATGGAAGAACTTTATGATCTGACCATTCTAAATGCTGAGGACGGCATGTTCAATGGATATTTCGAAGATGTAAAGATCGCCGGTACGTATGAGGGCGGCGTTTTAAGATTCACTGTGACAACGGATGAAGGACTATCCTTATTCTTTACTGGACGTTTTACAGCAGATAACGTGTTCTTGTCCGAGGAACTCTATTACAACGAAAACGGAATCATCCAGGTCTGGAGGTCTATCTACTCCACATCCTACATGTTATCAGGATTATCGTCCGTCGAGGACGATGGAATTGCTAGTGATTGGACATCGCCCGATGGATATTCTTTCCAATACATCGACGGGACCGCAGATGATCTATTAGGCCGGAATATAACAATAAAAAAGATGGGACCGTTCGTAACTGGAACCATGGAACAGGAAGTTGACGGAGTACTGGTCGACAAGAAGTTCATTGGCATATACCACATAAGCGCGAACAACATATCCAGCAGAGCTATCATAATGGATGAGACCGGACTTGTATATGAGGTGAAACTATTGGACGGCGTACTCTATCTTTCAACAACGACCGTAACTGATTCTGAGTACACTGGAGAACGTGTTGCCGCTGACCGCATCTATACGCTGGATGGGTCCTCCCCGATAATCCCCGGCAGCCTTGACCTTGAAGGTACTGTGTGGACATCCACATATTCAATCTGTATGGACAAGGATGGTAACGTAGGAACATATGGCAATATGACGATCTCCATCGAAGATCAGTATCTAAATCTGTTCTCTGGTACTGTTGTAATTAACGAAGAATCCTACGGACTTGTAGGGTACATGATATTCGACAGCGATATCGATGAACCCAACTTGGTAATATCATATTGTGACAACGTGATGTTCGAAAGTAAGACAGCGGTGATCGACAGCGAAGGTGTGATGCATCTGACAGGATACAATGACGGATCGGATAGCAGCAAAGCCTTCAAGGTTGACCTTAGCCAGTAAAAACGAGGGACGACCTCCCTCACCTTATATTTTTATCACAGTTTACGGAAGTATCCTGGATCGTGGATACTTACTATAAAAGAATAGGGATCAAGGTCGAGATTGCTGAAAACGAATTGAAATGATTTAAAAAAGGTTTCATTCTTTTTCAGATTCTTTCTCAGCTTCAAATTTGGCCTTAGGACAGTGATCCCTGAGTATGCGAATGAACTCCTGTTTATCTTTTGGAGATACAGCTACGAATCCGTCTGTGCCATGATATATGAATACGGAGTCCGATGAGAACCCCAAGGAATATTTCCAAAGATTCTTGTCCTCTATCTTCTTGATCGATGGATACGGTATAGCAGGTGGCTCACTGAAGGTCAAAGGACATTTGATGACCAGTCTGTCTTTATCGAATATGTACTTGGTGCCATGGGCAGAAAGGACTATCAACAAAATGATCACGAAGAACATCGGAAGGGTATAAACGAACTCTCCCCTGAATATTATATAGAATACAACGGCGACAAAGCCTATCATGGCCATTATGGCCCAAAACACATTACCGAATTTTGTAGGAAAAACATTTGCGTCGTCCATATGAAGTTAAGCAATAATTCAGGATATATACCTGTCTATTGCTGGATACAGAAATGATCGGACCATATTCTTTATTATGTGGTCCCACAATACTTGCTCTCCATGAGACAATTGAACACCAGGGATTACTTTGCCATAGGTGTGATCGCATTCATTGTGATCGTAACAGTGATCGTTGCAATAATCACCGTAATGAAATAATGATGTTCCAGACATCTTAATTTCACGCAATGGTCTTGATTACACGCGCAGGATTACCCACTACCACAGTATTTGGGGGAACGTCCTTTGTTACAACAGACCCAGCGCCCACGACTGAGTTCTCACCTATGGTCACGCCCGGCAATACGATCGCACCTGCCCCGATCCAAGCATTCTTCTCTATCACGATGGGCAATGATATCACTGCCCTTCTGTCACTCGGATCCAATGGATGGTTCGACGTCACAAGTTTCACTGCAGGTCCGAACATTACATCGTCACCGATCGTTATGCCACCCTGGTCCAGGAAATAACATCCACCATTGATGAAAACATTCTTTCCGAATTTGAGGAACTATCCCCAATCTGAATAAAAAGGTGGGATTATAGTAACATCTTCAGAAAGTTTTGAACAAGTGAGCTCCCCGACGAGTCTCCTGATCTCTGCAGCATCGTGATAACCGCAGTTTATCTCCGCGGTTATCCTCATCATGCGAGAGTATCCGTCCAATACTTTTTGATGGTCGGCATCAGACGCCCTTATGGGCTCTCCTGCCTTCATACGGTCATAGATGTCCATATGCCGACCATCGTTTTATTCAGATAAAATCACTCTGCTCCCTGAACAGCCCTGTTGGAGAAGCCGTCGCCCTTACGAGCGACTTTTGTGCACTCCTTATCAGAATAGGGCACCTTGTTGGGTGCGATCTGTACCGATATCCTCTTGCCATTCAGATTCTTGTTGGACAATGCCTTGAGTGTCATCTCGGCATAGTCCCCTTTGATCTCGACATATGATGTTGTGCTGCCGAGCCCTACTCTTCCGACAAGATCGTCGGTGAGCTTTGCGGACTTCTTCACAACATCTGATATCTGCACGCGTCCGTAACCATCCTCTTTTCCGAGGTTGATCTGCAATGCGACCATCTCCTGTCTCTCGGTCTCTGTCTTGGACGGGATAACCTTGACCACTTTAACCTCGGGTACAGGCGCCTGAGCGAGATTTCCGGACATGATCGAGATGAGATCTTCCATCCTCATCTTATGGATCCTCTTTCCGGTCTCTCTCTCATACATCCTTACGCGGTTGTCCTCCATCTTTGTGACGAAGGATATCGCGATACCTTCTTTGCCTGCCCTTCCGGTCCTTCCGATACGGTGGAGATAGACCTCTGGATCTGAAGGAACATCATAGTTGACGACAACGTCGATGTTGTTGACATCGATGCCTCTTGCGGCAACATCTGTCGCGATAAGAGCCTGGAATCTGTCAGATTTGAAGTTCCTGATAACTTTCTCTCTCTTCATCTGAGGCATATCGCCGTGGAGTTCGCCCACTTTGTATTTCTCGCTGAGCTCTTCGAACAGCTCGTCGACCATCTTCTTGGTCTGACAGAATACAATTGTCTTAGGGGAGTTGCATGACAAGATCATCTCGAGTCTCTCGTGCTTTCCTCCTCTGGAAACTGGAATGAAATACTGCGTTACAAGGTCAGAACATGGTTCATCCTTTGATACACGTACTTCCAATGGGTCGATCATGAAACGTCCGCCCATGCGCATGATCTCATCTGCCATGGTAGCAGAGAAGAGCATTGTGTGTCTCTCCTTGGGTAAGGAGTCCATAATGAAATTGACCTCCTCTTCAAAACCCATGTCGAGCATACGGTCCGCCTCATCGAGTACGGCCTCTTTGATGCATGTTACGTCGAGGACACCTTTCTCAATCAGGTCCTTTACACGTCCTGGGGTTCCGGCAACGATGTCAGTTCCTCTCTTAAGGTTAGCGAACTGAGCGCTGTAGCTTGAACCACCGTATATCGCCACGCTTCTGTGCCTGGTGTAACTGGAGAGCTTGTAAAGCTCCTCCTCTACCTGAGCTGCAAGTTCCCTTGTAGGGCAGAGTATGATCGCTGAGGGCTTCTTCATCCCTGGAGCGATCCTTTCCATTATTATTGTACCATATGTCGCAGTCTTGCCAGTACCTGTCTGTGCCTGGGCAAGGATGTCCCTACCCTCGATCCCTACAGGTATTGCTTCTATCTGGACTGGGGTTGGTTCTGTCCATCCCATGTCCCCTATTGCTTTCAAAATCTTTACGTTGAGTCCCAAATCTGTGAAATTAGTCATGTCACGGTCCTAAAAAGTCCGTGCGAGATATCGGACCCTTACAATTCTGGGGTTAGCATTACCCCTATTTAAAGCAGATGTTCTAAAAAAGACATTACAATGACACCTTGTTCATACTGAAAACACAAGAGCAGATTATGCATTGTTTTGACAGCTTATAATAGTTCTTGATATTGTGATCGATCGAATGGTCCATTCTCATTAATTTTCAAGTAAATGTAGTTATACCGATCTTAAATTGTGTCTTATCTTAGCATGAATCTTGAAAAGCAATTCACATGAACATATCCAAGATCATGGCCGATGCAATACAGGTTATACCTATGAATGACGCCATTGACGAGAATCTGAGGAATTTCAATTTCCTGCTTACCGTTGCCTCTTTGATTTTTATGCCCTGCTCCAGATCCTCCATCATGAGGATCCGCATGCTGACCATGTCATGTTTGTAATTGTCAAACCTATCAGCGTCCAACTTCCTATAATTGGAATGAGGGAATACAACGACCATTGACAATGAAAGCGATAGGACCAATGAGATCATACCGAATGTCAGAATAAACTTACTTCCGTAATTGAAATCATTGACAGCCACCAACGTCGCTGTTGTCGTCAATATTATGCTGTTGAACAAAAGCGATACAGAAACGCGATCGTACATGCCGTTGTCCGTGCCCCTGAGATCATCATATCTATCGAATAACGATTCCCTATGAAAATCAAGAACTTCTTTATCCCAATCATCGTATTGAGATTCTCTGTCCAACATGGTGGTACATCACATATCATATATTTTGTCTTTGTGAAAAAAAGACCTGGAGAACCATTTAAATCTGTATGTAGTTGCTAGTATTGGACTCATATTGGGATGCATCAAGATATGAATGGAAAAAAAGACGCACTCAAACGCGGTATATTTTTATTTTTACCTGGTACAGTTGGAATTTTGATTGGATATGCGATAATCCTTCTTACAGACGACATTATTTTACAAATATTGATCGCGGCTATTGTTATTACCATAATAACCATTAGCTATATGCGTGTTAAAAGCTTAAAAAACAATAATTTATGATATATTTGACTTATTTGGAAATCAAGTAAATCTGTAAGATTCATTGTTAGAAGTTGGAAAGGATATCACTGATAACAGTGATCTGATGATGAAAAATTGAAGAGGGGCCTTGGCCCCATTGATCTTATTTGCTGTTGACGATCTGTTCAGCAGATTGGATGCACTTGGTCAGAACAGAATACGCATTGATCATGTCAGCCTCTCCGACAATGAAGATCGTATCCGTATGACAGCTGACGGTCTCCTCTATGTTGATGCCGGCGTCGGACAGGTTCGTTATAAGGAACGCTATGACCCCGCTGGTATCGACTATCTTTTCCGGAGATTTCACGGCTATTTCAACCAGGTTCTCTCTGATCTTTATGATGTTGAATCTTCCGACGGTGTCCATGATCCTGTCCTTCAACATACGGTCCGCTATGATGGTGACAGCTGATGCGGATTGAACACACTGCATGATCGAATTCTCATTCCAAAGGTCCTTGAAGAGATTGTCCATCTTATGAAGAACTGTCCAATCGTTCTTCGCTGTGACGATACACGTCTTGGTCCTCATCTCCAGCCTGCTGTCCTTGAGGATCTTGAGAATGCTGAGTTCGTGGTCGGTGGTCGTGTTCAGTTTGCCTGCATAACGGCGACATGCGATCATGACGGCCTCCTCATTATCAACCTCGAGGTCCTTCATTATCATTCTTGCCAGTGAAGAATAGTTTATCAGGCCTTTCGCAACACAGTCCTTGATGCTCGGATGGGCGTCAATATAGATCCTGGTTCTTTCGGCCAAACTCTCCTTAGACACATTTTTGGACATAATAGATGAATATCGTTCTAAGTATATATGTTTTGTTTCATATCAGACAAATTGTCTTAAATGGTTTAGAAAAAATATCGATTATCATCAATCAAAATATCTTACGCGTCCTGGCTCGTAATGTCCACGAGGAGAGGGCGACTCGTCTGGTACGCCCAATACAATAATGGCCATCGGCTCAGAATCCTTGATCTCGAGTAGCTTCTTCACACGCTCCACAGGATCTGGGTTGGGATACAATCCACACCAGCAAGTACCGTACCCAAGACCTTTTGCTTCAAGCAAAATGTTCTCGACGGATGCTCCACAGTCCTGTTGCCAGAATTCCGACAGGGACGGTATCCCAGAGATGATGATAGCGCAAGATGCCTGTTCGGCCATCTTCACATACGGAGTGACCTGTGACAGGTTCTCCATTTTGCTGCGATTCCTTACGACCGTGAATTTCCACGGACGAGAGTTTCTGGCACTGGGGGCCATCATTGCAGCCTCAAGTATGAGGTCCAGGTCCTTTTGCGGTATCACTCCCGGTTTGTACTTTCTTATACTCCTGCGCTCCCTTATTGCAGTTCCTACATCCATCATATCACCTCAGAGACATTCCTTGAACATTTTCATGAACATGGCGACATGTTCTTGTTTCAATATAAGAGGTGGGATTAGACGAATGACCTTTCCGTGACACACATTGATGAGGATGCCGTTGTCGAGCATGTACTTCTGAATGCCGACCGCGGTCTCCGGACTGTCCATTTCCACGCCGATCAAGAATCCCTTTCCGCGTACATCCTTTATCTTCGGACTGTTTATGGCCTTGAGTTCTTTCATCCATGCATCTCCGACGGTATTCACGTTATCGAGGATGTGTTCCTTCTTCATGATATCGATCACAGCACTTCCTGCCGTGCATACCAAAGGATTACCGCCGAATGTGGTTCCATGTGTACCTGGTGTCATGACTGAAGAAAGTTCGTTGGTGGTCACTACGGCCCCTATCGGTACTCCTCCGCCGAGCCCCTTTGCCATCGTTATTATGTCCGGTATGACATTGTAATTCTGTGTGCCGAACCATTTTCCGGTGCGGCCCATTCCTGTCTGCACCTCGTCAACGATCATTATCGCACCAGTATCGTTACAGACATCTCTCACCGCCTTGTAGAACGCTGGTTTTGCCACGACAACGCCGCCCTCTCCTTGTATGGGTTCAATCATCACTGCGGCCGTATCCTTGTCCACTATGGATTTGAGTGATTCCTCATCGTCATACTCGTAATAGTGATAAGCGTGACTGATTAGAGGCTCGAAAGACTTCTGATACTTGGTCTGTCCCGTGGCTCCCAGCGATGCTGCTGTACGTCCGTGGAAACCATTCAACGCAGATGCCACCTTCGAACGTCCGGTGTAACGGACAGCTACTTTGAGGGCGCCTTCGTTTGCCTCCGCCCCGCTGTTGACGAACAGACTGCGGTTAAGATTGCCGGGAGTGATACTTGCGATCTTCTCGGCCAGTATCACCTGCTCCTCAACATTGTAAAGATTGGATACGTGGATCAGTTTACCTACCTGGTCCTGTACTCTCGCCACCCATTCCGGGTGCGAATACCCAATAGCATTCACTGCGATACCAGCTACCAGATCCAGATATTTTTTTCCGGTGGTGTCGTAGAGATATACGCCTTCACCGTGTGTGAACGAAATATCGATGCGTCCGTAGTTCTGGAAAAGATACTTCTGACCTTCATTCTTTATCTCTTCGAATTTCATTATTGTCACTTCAATATTATTGTTCCGTGAGGGACATTTTTCATTATGTCCGTCACTATGCTTCTTTTATCCTTACCGTTGACCATGCGGACGACCTGTACTCCTGCGTTCAAAGCATTGCGACAGGCCTCCACCTTCGGTATCATTCCGCCCGAGATCACTCCCGAGGCTATGAGTTCATCCACTTCCTTCAGAGTGAGTTTGTCTATCTTTGATGACGGGTCATTGATGTCTGTGAGTATTCCAGGGACGTCGGTGATCGTTATCATCTCTTTGCATTTCACCCCGGCGGCAATACCAGATGCCATTGTATCGGCATTGACGTTCAGTTTATTTCCCAACGCATCCTTGCCGATCGGGTATATGACGGGGGTTATGCCGGCCTTCAGCAGGTCGAATATCGAATCGACATCGACATCGCTGACCTCTCCGACGAGCCCCAGATCGACTGTGACCTCCTGTCCGCCCTCCATCACAGTATACGGTGCCTTCTTCTCACAAAGAGTGAACGTGTATCCTGCACAACCCAGTGCCTGGATGGATGCCTCGATAAGGCATTCGACCACGTCCGCATTGAGTTTACGGAGCACATCTTCTGCAACGTCGAGAGCATCTGCATCAGTGACCCTCACACCGCCGACCTTCTTAGGGGTCATGCCTCTCCTCTCCATCTCCTCGGAGATCTCGGGACCTCCTCCGTGAACGAGGATTATCTTGGCACCGTCATGTATGAGCTGGGCGATCTCGTTGGAGAGGCGCATCATGTCCTCCTTGCCACGTATCGCATTGCCACCGAACTTTAGGACGTAGATGTTCTTCATTCCTGACCCTCAGGTTGCATATTCCGCATTGATACGGACATAATCATAAGTGAGGTCACAGCCCCATCCAGTAGCTGATTCCTTTCCTATTCCCAGATCCAACAAGATGCATACTTCCTTGTTGTCCATGGCCATACGGACCACTTCGACCGAACGCTCTTCTTGGAACACCGGTGCGCCACTATCGAGGATCGGGACCTCCATGTCCCCTCCCTTGATCGTCAGATGCACATCCTCCAATTTGAAATTGCAACCACTGTTTCCCAGAGCCATCATGATACGACCGTAATTCGGATCGGACCCGAATATGGCAGACTTCACCAAGGGGGAGTTGATGATCTTCTTTACCGCCATGCGGGCGTCTTCCTTTGTCTCTGCTCCAGTAACCTGAACCTCAATGAGCTTCGTTGCACCTTCTCCGTCCATCGCGATCGTCTTTGCGATCTTTGTCATTATGAGCTGAAGTGCCTCTATGAAGGCTGGATCGGTATCAGCATCCTTTCCTTTTGCCATTCCGTTGGCCAAAAGGATACATGTATCGTTGGTGGACTGGTCACCGTCTACCGACACCATGTTCATACTGTCATCCAGGATCGTTTGCCAGGTCTTCTTGAACTTGGGCGAGAGCTTAGCATCTGTTGTGACCAATGACAACGTTGTACCGTGAAGCACCTTAAGATGGGGCGCGATCATTCCGCTACCCTTTGAAATGGCAGATATGTAGACCAATGTACCGTCGCCTAGACGTACGCGGGCCGATGCTTCCTTCTTTATCGTATCAGTGGTCATTATTGCTTCTGTGATCAGACTGTCCGCCTCGCGGCCCTCGTCAAGCTCATGGCAGGCACGGCTGATACCATAACGGATCTTGTGCATGTCCATGAAACGTCCGATGAGACCTGTGGACATTATGCCGACCTGTTTCTGGTCGATATTCAACTCTGCGGCGACCGCCTTCTGCATTGACATCGCATCCTCTATTCCGCGGCGTCCGGTGAGGGCATTCGCATTACCGCTGTTTATGACAACAGCGGATAATATTGGTGAGTTGTCACTCATCATCACCTGTACTGGTGCAGCTTTGACTTGATTCGATGTATATGCAGCGAAAGCTGTAGCCGGTACTTCCGAATACAGCAAACCCATGTCCAACGCACGGTATTTTACACCGCTGTGAACTCCGGCCGCTTTAAATCCCTGGGGAGTCGTTATTCCTCCGTCGATAAATTCTACCATTTCATACCCCCAATCCTGGAAGGTTGAGACCCGAGGTCTCTTTCAGCCCTAGCATGAGATTCATGCATTGGACCGCTTGCCCTGAAGCACCCTTGACAAGATTGTCAATGACACCAAAGACCACTACCTTGTCCCCGATGACCTTTGAGGCCACATGGGCATGGTTGGAACCGACCACCGCGCGGATGGATGGCTCCTCTACATAATGTACGAAGGGTTCTCCGTCGTACTGTTTCTTAAATATCTCTCCGACCTGGGCATCGTCCAGGTCCGTGTTGAGTTTGAAATAACATGATGATAGGATGCCACGCACGATCGGGATCAGCTGAGGCACGAACATCACGTTCACATGGGACCCCGAGAACATATCAACCGCCATCTCTATCTCTGGAGTGTGACGGTGGGTCCCCACGCTATACGGTATTATTGACTCGCCGCACGTTGGATGGTGCAAGCGAGGCGATGGCACCATTCCCGCTCCCGAAGTTCCACTTTTGGCATCGATGATTATATCCTGTTCCACGAACCCAGACTTCATAAGGGGAGCACAGGCTAATATTGCGGATGTCGCATAACATCCTGGATTGGCAACTATGTCCGCATTCTTGATCTTATCACGGAACAACTCTGGAAGTCCGTAAACGGCCTTCTCAAGGTGCTCCAGGTCCGTGTGCTGATGCCCATACCACTCTTCGTATGTTTTGACATCGTGCATACGATAATCGCCAGAAAGGTCGATCACCTTCACACCAGAATCGGCCAAAGCGGGAAGTTCCTGCATGGCGACACCATGAGGCGTTGCCACAAAAACAAGGTCCAGATCCTTTGTGTCCGAGATCTTCTCTGTGAACTCAAGGTCTAGATACCCTTTGAGGAACGTGTGTACGTCGGAGACCTTCTTGCCGACATTCTGACGGGACGTCAGTGCTGCAAGCTCTACCTCCGGGTGTACACACAAGATGCGTGAAAGTTCACTTCCTGTATAGCCCGTGCCTCCGATAACTCCTACTTTGGTCATATCATCACCATATCATGAGGTGTGAGTTTACCGACAAACCGATTAAAAATCTATTGTTTCATTTCAGACATGAACTTTTCAATACGTTGCAAATGATACACTTATGGCCCATCCTGTACTCAATGAGGTCACAGAGACAAAACAGACACCAGATGTAATGACGTCCAACTGTGTCCACGACAACGCACGATTTGTGTATGTTCTGTGGCCTTAGCGCTTTATAAAGAACCTCCGAAACTCTAGACGAGCATTATCCGACAACACATACAGATACTCACCTTCGCAACACCTGTTTGTCCATAGTAAAACATGTATTCAGGACAATAATATAAACATTGAAAGAATATCAAACACCGATAAACATGGCATGCAAACCAAAATGCACAACAAAAGAAGAGACCAAGGAAAAGGTAGTCCTTGCTTACTCCGGAGGATTGGACACGTCAGTGGCCATCCGCTGGCTTCAGGAAAAGTATAATCTCGACGTGATCGCTGTCGCAATAAATGTCGGACAGCCTCCGAGCAGCGATGATATTGTCGCACGTGCACTCAGAAACGGAGCTGTCAAAGCTGATTTCGTCGATGTTCAGGACGAATTCGTCAATGATTTTGTATGGCCTGCACTCAAGGCAAATGCCGAGTATCAGAACATATACCCCCTCAGTACCGCCATCGCAAGACCGATGATCGTCAAGAAACTTGTCGAGGTAGCAAAGAAAGAAGGGGCAAAATACATAGCGCACGGATGCACGGCCAAAGGTAACGACCAAGTAAGATTCGATGTGGGCATAGTATCCCTGGATCCAGACCTGAAGATCATCGCACCGATGAGAGAATGGGTCATGACACGTGAAGAGGAGATCGACTATGCACAGAAGAATGGCATCGAGATCATTGTCAAGAAGGAGAATCCCTACTCCAGAGACGAGAACCTTTGGGGAGCATCATGCGAATGCGGACTCCTGGAAGACGCATGGGCAGAACCCCCTGCAGGCGTATGGATCCATACTGTCGACCCTGAGAAAGCCCCTGACACACCCAGATACATAGAGATCGAGTTCAAGGAAGGAATCCCCGTCGCTCTCGACGGTAAGAAGATGAAAGGTGTCGACCTCATCAATGAATTGGACAAGATCGCTGGAGAGAACGGTGTCGGACGCATCGATCATGTCGAGGACCGTCTGGTAGGTATCAAGAGCAGAGAAACATACGAGTGCCCCGCAGCGGTCACATTAATCAAAGCGCACCGTGCGATGGAATCACTCACGGTCCCCAGAGATGTCATCGAATACAAAAGAGGACTGGAGCACAAATTCTCCGAAATAGTCTACTACGGCCTATGGTTCGGCGGACTACGCAAACCCATAAACGCATTCATCGATGAAACACAGAAATTCGTTACCGGTACTGTCCGTGTCAAGCTCTACAGAGGTAACTGCACGGTCGTCGGAAGAAAATCAAAATATTCTCTGTACGACACAGGCCTTGCAACATACGCCAAGGGAGATCAGTTCGACCACACTTCCGCTGTTGGGTTCATCTATTGTTGGGGACTTCCTGACCAGACCGCAGCCAGAGCACAGAAGAAGTGATCAATATGGAAAAACAGGCACTTTGGTCTGGAAGATTCGACAAAGAAATGGATGATTCCACTCTTCTTTTCACATCCTCTCTGGATGTGGACTCCGCACTTGCATTCTATGACATAATGGGCTCATTGGCCCATGTCAGGATGCTGAAGAAGTGTAAGATCATCCCGGCCAAGGATGCCGACCTTATCATCGATGGTCTGAAAAAGATCGAAATGATGCTTGAGAACGAAGAACTGGAGATGGACGGGGACCTGGAGGACATCCATACCAACATAGAGGTCAAACTCACGGCCATGATCGGTCAGGCTGGCGGAGAACTTCATACAGGAAGAAGCAGGAACGACCAGGTCGCCACTGACTTCAGGATGTACCTGAGGGATTGCGCACTTGAAGCTGCGGACAAGATCGACGACCTCATCATGAGCCTCATAAGGATGGCGGAAGAGAATGGGGCCACGATCATGCCCGGCTTCACCCATATGCAGCATGCGCAGCCGATAACCCTCGCCCAACATTTCCTCGCCCATGCATTCAGACTCGGGAGGAGTGCTGACAGGTTCATGGATGCTGTCGCAAGGATGGACAAATGTCCGCTGGGCGCAGCAGCATTGGCAGGTACCACATACCCCATCGACAGAAAGATGACCGCCGAGGCCCTTGGATTCAAAGAACCAACAGAGAACTCGATAGACACCGTTGCCTCGAGGGACAACGTGTCCGAACTTGCATTCTGTGCCGCCATGGCGGCTGTCGACATGTCATCGATATGTGAAGAACTTGTAATTTGGTCCTCCCCGGAATTCGGTTTCATCGAGATGGCCGACAAATACACCACAGGATCATCGATAATGCCCCAGAAGAAAAATCCTGATATCGCGGAACTCATCAGAGGCAGAACAGGTTCGACGGTCGGAGGATTGGTGTCCATGCTCGTAATGACCAAAGGACTCCCTCTTTCCTACAACCGCGACCTGCAGGAGGACAAAGGTGCGGTCATGGATGCACTCCAGAGCGTCACCGACTCCGCTGAGATGCTCTCCAAGGTCATACTCACCACGAACTACCACAAAGATAGGATGCTGGAGGTCACTCAGAAGGGTTTCATCAACGCCACCGACCTTGCAGACTATCTCGTGACCAAAGGTGTCCCGTTCCGTGAGGCACATGGCATAGTGGGAGAATCTGTGAGATATTGCATTGAAAATAACAAACGCCTAGAAGATCTGACCATCGAAGAATTCAAGAAATTCTGTCCAAAGATAGACAAGGATGTTTACGAATTCCTCACGGTCGAAGCATGTGTCGAAAGACGCAGGTCCTACGGAGGTACATCCTTGGCATCCACAGATGCTCAGATCTCCCTGGTTATAGGACAACTGATGAAAAGGGACGATGCGATAAGAGAGGACATGCAGTTCATCGAAAAATGCTGGGAAAAACTTCTTGAGTAAATTATTTTCTGGTCCCCTCGTGGGGACCACACTTTATCTTCAAAGGACCAACTCCATATCCAAGACCACTGTGTTGTATCCTGACCAGAATCTGACCTCTTTGAAACCTTTGCGTTTGTAGATGCGTATGCCGCCATCATTCAATTTGTTTACGTGAAGGAAAATGCGCTTAAGTTTCAGATTGCGTGCTATTGAGATCACCTGGTCCAGCACCATGGAACCTATGCCTTGTCCCCTGTGCCCATCCAAGATGTAGTACTTGCTGAACTCCATCTCGTCCCCCTCGACCACATACGAGATGTAACCTATGCGCTCACCGCCATCGATGATGAAAGCGTACTTGTAGCCGTCCGATATCTGCTTCCTTATGATATCAGGCGTTTGATTCTTGTCATAAAATCTCTGAATTCCCTCTACAGAAACGTATGTGTATACCTCGAACAAAACCTCGTGCGCCATTGCGGAAAGATTCTCCGCTTCATCGGACCCTACCCACTCCAATATCTCTGACATATTTTCAAAAAAAGATGGTCCCTCCTGTGAAGAAGGGACCGTTGGATCATAATTTATCGAACGCCTGATCGAAATCCGCAAGGATGTCTGGGATCGATTCACAGCCTATGGATAGTCTTATCGTTGTCTGCTTTATGCCTGCGGCCTCAAGGTCCTCCGGACTTAGCTGCGAATGAGTGGTGCTTGCAGGGTGTATCACCAAGGATTTCATGTCTGCGACATTCGCAAGGAATGAGAACAATTTCAGACTCTCACAGAATTTTTGAGCGTCCTCTTTTGTCCCCTTGATCTCAAACGTGAATATCGAACCAGCACCTTTAGGGAAATATTTCTGATACAAAGCATGGTTGGGATGATTCTTCAGCGAAGGATGGTTTACCTTTGCGACCTTCGGATGTTTGCTTAGATACTCTACGACTGCTAACGAGTTCTGTACATGGCGTTCTACACGCAAAGAAAGGGTCTCCAACCCCTCAAGGAGAACAAATGCCGCTATCGGCGATATGCAGGCTCCTGTATCACGGAGAAGCACGGCTCTGACCCACATGGTGAATGCGCACGGTCCAAAGGTCTTGTAGAACGGAAGGCCGTGATAACTTGGATCGGGATCGACGATCTTGTGGAACTTGCCAGCCGCTTTCCAATCGAATTTCCCACTCTCGATTATGACCCCGCCTAACACCAGTCCGTGTCCGCCAATGAACTTGGTCGCAGACTCGACACATATGTCCGCACCGTGTTCCAACGGCCTGAAAAGATACGGGGTGGCGAATGTGTTGTCCACTATCAGCGGGATATTGTGCTTGTGAACGATCTTCGCCAGTTTGTCGATATCGTACAATGTTGCATTAGGGTTACCGAACGTTTCGATCAGCACTGCCTTTGTATTTTCCTGGATCGCATTCTCGAAATTATCAAGATTGTCTGGATTGACGAATGTCGTCTTTATCCCGAACGCAGGAAGGGTGTTTGCCAGAGTGTTGTACGTACCTCCGTAGATATTATTGGAGGATACAATGTGATCGCCTGCATCCGCAAGTGCCTGGAATGTGTATGTAAGTGCTGCCGCGCCAGATGCCACGGCGAGTGCGGATGATCCGCCTTCCAACGCCGCTATGCGCTTCTCAAAAGCGAGTTGCGTATCATTTGTCAAACGACCGTATATGTTACCCCCTTCCTTGAGTGCGAACCTGTCCGCGGCCTGTTTCGCATCCTTGAAAACATAGGATGTCGACAGATAGATGGGGACCGCCCTTGCACCTGTGGTGGGATCTGGTTGTTCCTGTCCGGCATGCAGCTGAAGTGTTTCAAAACCAAGCTTATCCGTATTGTTCGGACCGCCAGGCACATTATTGAATGAAGATTCATTTGACATATGTTCGCCTCTCGCAGAATGAACTGCCGATATAACCGACATTGATTGAAGGTATTTACGGACTACTGGTGATACTATTCCGATAAGAATACCAAGGCGAACGGAGAGAGACCTGATGACAGAGATGCATAAAGAAGTATGATCAGCTGAAATCTATGTCGTTATCGGAGCTGATCTCGAACTTTATGTTAGCTGCATTCAAATAGCCGATGATGACCTGAGTTATCTTTGACATGTCCGTGGCCTTGCTGAAGCACTTTATGTAGAACTCCTTGCGGTCCATCGGGAAAACCATCCTGATCTTTCCTTTTCTGTTGTAACCTTCAGGCTTACGGTTCTGCCTGAGATCGATCATGTTCAATTCTACGAACATCTGGAAGATCTCTTCCTCATCGGGCATCTGGCCGATCTCTTGAAGGAAGGCCCTAAGGATATCGGGAAAAACTGGAACGAGGTCCTTATAGTCGGACTTCCCCTTTAGGATAAAATGATTGCTATAGACCTTCATCGATTTCCGACATACATCGCAATTATTTAATTGGTTCTGATGATCTGTTCCAAAATGGTCATTGTGCAGGCTGGATTCTCTTACATTTTAAATACGTAGTATAGAATGACCAAATATGAGGACCGCTCTGTCCATTGCAGGCTCCGATTCTATCGGTGGAGCAGGCATACAGGCCGATATAAAAGCAATGACCGCAGTGGGCGTTCACGCTACCACTGTCGTTACTGCTATTACAGCGCAGAATACCTGCAAGGTCAAAGCTATCTACCCAATACCTCCTGAGATGATACAGGAACAATTGAAGGCCGTCCTGGAAGATTGCGATGTCAAAGCGATAAAGACGGGGATGCTCTATAATGCGGAGACCGTCAAGATCATTGTCGATGTATTGGAAGAACACGAGGTCCCGCTTATTGTGGACCCTGTGATGATGGCAACGGTCGGAGACACCCTCTCAGATCAAAGCCTCGTACGTGCCCTGAAGGAACAACTCCTTCCAATATGCGAACTTGTGACCCCGAACAAACATGAGGCCGAGGTCCTGGCAAAAATGAAGATCCTCAACGAGGACGATGCCATGTTCGCATGCGAGATAATCGGCAAACAAGGTTCGTCCGTATTGTTGAAGGGGGGGCATATGGACACTAAGATGATCGTGGACTACCTTTACCTCTCTTCAGAATTCACAGAGATAAAGAATCCAAAATTGAACAAAGCAGGACACGGTAGCGGTTGCACACTGTCTGCCTACATCACAGCACACATGGCAAACGGTAACGACCTGGTCAATTCAGTGATGAAGTCCAGGGAACTCATGCAAGAGGCGATAGCTTCACAGTATGAGATCGGAAAAGGCGAAGCCGTCGTCAATCCCAATGTAAGGGGCGGCAATGACAAGGTCAAATATTCCGTCCTTGAAGCTGTGGATGAAGCCGCAAGAAGGCTTGCGGATATGATCCCGCAAGAACTTGTCCTGAGGAACGGGATCAACATCGCCTATGCGATGCCTAACGCCGCTGGACCTGAACAAATCGCTGCGGTCGATAAAAGGATGACATTCCACAACGGAATGCTCGTCAAAAATGGTGAAGCAAAACTCGGTGCGGCAGAACAGCTGTCCTATGTCCTTCTTGAGATCATGAAGGAAAATCCGGATAGCAGATGCATCATGAACATCCTCTACACGAAGGATACTGAAGATATCATGGAAGAGGTCGGATTCTCCGTCTCTAGATTCAATCGGAAGAAAAACAGTTCGATCGCCGATATGACCAAAGATGCCATCGCTCAAAAGAACAAAAAGGTCCCTGATGCAATAATCGACAGAGAAGAGAAGATGATCAGGATAATTGGAAAGGATCCAGAAGATGTCCTGAATAAACTTGAATCCGTTCTCTGATGTGACCTTGAAGGCCTATCATCCCCTAAAAAAAGAATTTTAAATCGAAAACAGCACATCATTACAAAATGATAACTGCTGAACAATTATTCCGAAAATGAAAAACAATAACTCCCGGGTTTGAACCCGGGATGAAAATTTAGTTTTATTCTATCGAGACAATCACGATCTTGAAATAAAGTACCTGGTTGTACTTCTCACCGACAGTCTTGTAGTCGAATGTGTCTGCTACACCTTCACTACTGGGATCGGTCACAGATGTGATGTAGAAACAGCTTGTTCCGAAATCGACCTTGATCATCTGGATCTCAATGTTGCCTGCAGCGTCCTCTCCAACCTTCACATAGTCAGTCACATTGTATGTGAACGTGATGGTGGATGCTGTTGTGCTAGAGACTTCAAGAGTCACTTTACCGTAATCTCCTTCATAGTTGACATAACTGCTTCCTGCCTCAGGAGAGTAATAGACGGTGACCATTCCGGTCGAAACATCATAGGAAGATGTCGCTAACCATCCGTACACGGACGTGAAGCTCATGTTGCTTCCAGTTCCGTCAAGGTCCTCGTATATTGCTTCGAATTCGGTAACCGTCATGGTCTCCGATCTTGCGACTGTTATTGCATTAGAGCAGTCTACGGTACCTGTAGTATCAGGCGCGACGTACCCTTCGCCTACGACTACTGTAACCCAAACAGTATCCCCGACCTTATGTCCAACGATTGCGTTCTGGAACGCCGCAAGGACATCATCGTCTCCGACCGTGAACTCAAGAACAGCATAGCTCGTCTTGGAATAGTCGTTTGACTTCTCGATGTTATCATCGTTTCCAATCGACGAGTAGGTGGTATCAAAAACAACAGAGTTTTCTTCTCCGTAGTAGCTGTAGAACGTTCCAACATAGTTCACTGTAACAGTGCTACCGTTGTTGACCAAGGAATCATCCTTGACCAAATATTTATCGTAAACACCCGCCCCAATCACGGCACATACGGCCAAAATGAAGACGACAAAACACACCTTCATTATTGGGTCTCTGTCCTTCTTGACCTTCCCTTCGTTACCAGTCATTGATACCAAGACTCGCAATGTATGTTTAGTATATAATTTTGTGCGACTAGCAGGCACCGATATCGCGCACATACAAGGGTTAATCTACTGACATAACTCTTCACTGGGTATGACGATGAAGGATGCTGGTCACAGAACTGCCGTCGAGGCAGCACTGAACCACGAGAGATACGAAAGAACACCGGTGAATAATTTCGCCTTAGTGACCGCCGCGAGGAGCGCCGGTATCAAAGTGGATGATGCCAGATGGCATCCTGAAGTGTCAGCTAGGGTCGCCATTGAATACTCACTGAAGACTCATTCCGATTTCGTGAAACCTGTCCTTGATTCTCAAATACCTTTTGCCGACCTTGGCATGAAGGTAAGATTTCCTGAAGATGACTACGGGTCGGTAAAATCAGAACTTGTAAAAAATGCTGAGGATATCGACGGTCTTGCATTTTTCGATCCTACCAAAGCATCGGAATGCCCCAATTTTACAAACGTCATTGTAAAAGGCATCGAAGAGACTGTGAAACAACTCAGGGAAGACCTTCATGTCTGCGGACTATCATGGGGGCCCATCAGCACTGCTGGATATCTCATGGGAACTGAGAACATGCTCATGATGACAATGATGGGTGAAGATGAAACCGTGAAAAAACTCATCAACAAGACAGCGGATTTTGTCTTGGCACAACAACTAAAGATGATCGACGCAGGTGCCACCTTGATGTGGATGGCCGACCCTACCTCTTCTGAGGACTTAATCTCTCCAGATATGTTCACCGATCTTTCCTTCGGACCCATCAAGAAGGTCATAAGCAAGACCAAAGACCAATACGACGTCAGTGCCTTCCTGCATATTTGTGGAAATACCACTGACATCTTGAAGACCCTTCCGGACACTGGATGCGATTGTTTCAGTTTCGACCACGCCGTGGACATCGGCAAGGCCAAGAAAATAGCAGGGGAAAACATCGCTCTGATGGGTAACATAGACCCCGTGGGCATGATATTGCAGGGAACGCCAGAACAGATAACCAAGAGATGCTATGAGATGATAGATGTCGCAGGACAGAACGGAGGATACATCATAGCTCCTGGATGCGAGACACCGCAGGCTAGTCCTGACGAGAATGTTGCCGCAATGGGCCTGGCAGGCATCAACTATTGGAAATACCAATAAGCAACCGTTATACGTTCACACCCCCATGCACTGTGCCATGTTCGACATATACGTGATAACTGACAGAGGCCTGTCGCACGGCCGTTCCGAAGCAGAGGTAGCGAGACTTGCCTACGAGGGCGGAGCCGATATCGTTCAACTGAGGATGAAGACAGAAGGCGGAAAGGAAATGCTCGAACAGGCCAAAGCCATAAAGGAATTGGCCGACGAATATGCCAAATTCTTCATTGTCAATGACAGGGTGGACATAGCCATGCTTTCAGATGCGGACGGCGTACATCTTGGACAGAATGATCTTCCAATACAGGAAGCAAGGAAACTTTTGGGCGACGATAAACTGATAGGGGTCTCGGTAAGGAACGTGGATCAAGCAATAGAGGCGTTCGAGGCCGGTGCCGATTATATTGGGGTCGGTTCAATATTCCAGACTAATACAAAACCCGATGCTTTACAATCCTTGGGACTTGATGCATTGTTCGAGATAAGAAACGCTGTGGACATCCCGATCGTTGCCATAGGCGGCATCAACAGAGGGAATATCAAGGATGTCATCAGATCTGGCGCTGATGCCGCTGCAGTAATTTCAGCCGTCGTAGGTCAGGATGACATATCCGGATCTGTCCATGAATTAAGGGACATGGTCCTAAAGGCGAAGAACAACATGTGACCCTGGAAGTTTGAGATATGAAGGTCAATAGCAGATCAATTCAGATAATGGGAGATATGACACTGGCAGAGATACTCGCTTCACAGGGATATGTGACATCCAGAATAGCAGTGGAGCTAAATGGCAGGATCATACCGAGATCAGAATATGAAACGACCATTGTATGCGACGACGATTCCATGGAGGTCGTCAGCATCGTTGGTGGTGGATGATGAGAATAACCGTCAACGGAACATCGATTGAGATCGAACCGTGCACCGTATTCCAACTGAGGGATGGGTCGCACAAAGGTACCGTCACGATAGTTAACGGATTCGCAACCTCCGAGGACGTGGAGATGAAAGATGGGGATTCCATATTTTTCCTTGACAAAAGAACGGTCCCGAATGAAATAGAAGCCGAGATGCTCATGCGCGCAAGGAACTCGCCGGAGATCTATGACAAGCTGAAAAGAACGACCGTCGGAATAGCTGGGCTCGGAGGATTGGGCTCCAACATAGCATCGATGCTTACAAGGACAGGTATAGGACATCTCATCCTGGCAGATATGGATATTGTGGATGCCACCAACCTCAACAGACAGAATTATTTCCAAAACGACCTAGGTTCTCCGAAGACCGACGCCACGGAAAGAATATTGCACCAGATAAATCCGCATGCGGACATAGAATGCCACACCTGCAGGGTCACACCGTGTAATGCCGAACGGATATTCTCCGGATGTGACATAGTGTGCGAAGCGTTCGATGTAGCAGAAGAAAAAGCAATGCTCATAAATACGATACTGGAAAAATGCCCCGGTACATTCGTCATATCTGGTTCCGGTATGGCTGGATATGAGGACTCCAATATCATAAGGACCGAAAGGAAGTTCAACGATCTGTGCCTATGCGGAGACGGTTTCAACGAGGCCCGTATCGGAATGGGACTTATGGCGCCCCGCGTCAACATCTGCGCCGGACACATGGCCAATGCAGTCATAAGGCACGCAATGGGTCTCGACATTTGAGAGGCGAATCAATGGAAGATATATTGAATATCGGTGGAAAGGAATTCAGATCTAGATTCATCCTCGGCTCAGGAAAATTCTCACTTGAGATGACGAATGATGTGATACGCAACGGCGGTGTTGAGATGGCCACATTGGCAATAAGACGCGCCAATGCAGGTGGAGAAGAGAATATTTTGGATTACATGCCGAAAGGCATAACACTTCTACCGAATACCTCCGGGGCAAGGAATGCAGAAGAAGCATTAAGGATCGCAAGATTGGCAAGAGAACTCGGATGCGGAGACATGGTCAAAGTGGAGATAATCAAAGATTCCAGATATCTCCTCCCTGATAATTGTGAGACGATAAGGGCGACGAAGATGCTTTCCAAAGAAGGATTCATCGTCATGCCTTACATGATGCCGGACCTTTCAGCTGCGAGGTCCATGCAAGAAGCAGGAGCATCTGCCATAATGCCATTAGGAGCTCCCATTGGCAGCAACAAAGGTCTTCTGACCAGAGATTTCATCAAGATACTTGTCGAGGAGATCGACCTCCCGATAATAGTCGACGCTGGAATAGGACGTCCGTCACAGGCATGCGAGGCGATGGAAATAGGTTGCGCTGCAGTGATGGCGAACACGGCCATTGCAACAGCCAGAGATGTGCCCGCGATGGCCACTTCATTCAAGATGGCAATAGAGGCTGGTAGGCTCGCATATCTCTCAGGACCCGGAAGGGTGCTTGACAACAAAGCGGAGGCATCCAGTCCGTTGACTGGATTCCTCGAGAGGCTCTAAAATGTCAAAAGAACAGATCGATGTGGAAGAATATCACACCACCATGGAACACATAGAATCTGGAATAATGGATGAGGTACTTTCATCCGTTGAGAGATTCGATCCGTCATCATATGTTTCCGAGGACGTTATGAAAGCACTTTCCAAGGACCATATCGATATGAATGATTTTGCTGCACTGCTATCTCCTGCGGCCGACAATTTCCTTGAACCGATGGCCATCAGGGCCAGAGAGGATACTAGAAAACATTTCGGCAACTCCGTCTGCATGTTCACTCCGATATACACCTCGAATTACTGCACCAACCAATGCACATACTGCGGTTTCAACTGCAAGAATGATATCCATCGAGCCAAACTGTCCCTGGAAGAGGTGGACGGCGAGATGAAAACGATCGCATCCACCGGACTTACAGAGATCCTCATCCTTACCGGAGAATCCCGCACAATGTCCGATGTCGAGTACATCGGTGACTGCGTGAAGATCGCTACGAGGTACTTCTCAAGCATAGGTGTTGAAGTCTATCCTATGAACAGCGACGAGTACAGATATCTACATGATTGCGGAGTGGACTATGTCACCGTTTTCCAAGAAACATATGATCCGAAAAGATATGCTGATCTGCACCTTGGAGGCCCAAAAAGAGTGTTCTCTTACAGGTTCGATGCCCAGGAACGCGCCCTTATCGGTGGCATGAGAGGCGTCGCTTTCGGTGCGCTTCTGGGACTTGGTGACTTCAGAGCTGACGCATTTGCTTGCGGGATACATGCATACCTGATCCAAAGAAAATACCCACACGCGGAGATATCATTCTCACTCCCCAGACTCAGGCCATGTATCGGCAACGGTGATGACACCAACCCGGTACATGAGAGACAGCTTCTACAAGTGGCCCTTGCTTATAGGATATTCATGCCTTTCGCAGGTGAGACCATCTCTACAAGAGAGTGCAAGGAATTCCGTGACAACATTGTTGGACTGTGCGCTACCAAGATCTCTGCTGGCGTATGCGTCGGGATCGGCGGACACAGCGGAGAGGAGAAGGGAGATGAACAATTCACGATCTCCGACCCCAGAACCGTCGAGGAGGTCCGTAAGGCACTTAAGGAACGCGGTCTGCAACCGGTATTCAACGATTATGTGAGAGTATGATAATCGCGGTCACTGATAGAAATAAAAGCTTACGTCCGTTCATGGAACAGTTCGAACTCATAGCATCCGCAAGACCCGATATGATAATACTAAGGGAGAAGGACCTGACGGAGAATGAATATCTGGAACTTGCAAAGGAATGTCAGATAATCTGCTCTAAGAACGATGTTCGCATGTGCGTGAATACCTTCTTCAAAACCGCAAAGAAACTCGGTATCAAAGACATCCAATTGCAGATGGACACATTGAGAACTTATTCCGATTCTTTTAAAGAGTATTCAGTAGGTGCTTCTGTTCACAGTGCCAGCGAAGCATATGAAGCAGAGAGTTTAGGGGCAGAGCGTCTTATTTTCGGTAATGTGTTCGAGACCGCGTGCAAACCCGGTAGGTCTGCTGCAGGGTTAGATTTATTGCATGATGTGTGCGAATGTACAAAACTTCCTGTCTGGGCAATAGGCGGTATATCGACAGACAATATCGACAGTATTATGAAAACGGGAGCATCGGGCGTCTGTATCATGTCCTCCATCATGATGGCAAATGACCCTGCAGAGATCATATCCACACTTCGTTCCAGTATCTTCATTTAATATCTCTTCAAACAAAAAACGAAACATTGAGACCTAAAAAAACGATCTCAATGACACAAATTCATCACTTCACGTTATTTATCCGCCTGTAAAACCTTAATTCTGTATGAATAAAATAGTACCAATTGCATTCCACTGTATGCAGGTACAGATTGCCGAAATGATGGATTCAGTCAAGAAAAAAAGACCATTGGTTCACCATATAACCAACTATGTAACGGTGAACGATTGTGCCAACATATGTATCTGCTCCGGCGGAGCGCCTGTTATGACCGATGAGGCCAAAGACATACCTGAGATGGTAAGGATCTCGTCGGCTGTCGTCCTGAACATCGGAACACTAAATGAGAATACCGTTGATTCCATGTTCCTTGCAGGAAAGACCGCGAAAAGATTCGGCATACCAGTCATATTAGATCCTGTGGGCGTAGGCGCCACAGAATACAGGACGGATGTGGCTTGGAAATTGATCAAGAGGGGAGAGATCACCGTGATCAAAGGAAACGGAGGAGAGATCTCCGTACTTGCCGGGATGGGGGGTATTGTCAAAGGGGTCGACTCGATATCCGGCCCCAGGGATGAGAATGCGGCCATCTCCCTTGCCAGCATGACGGGGGCGATAGTTGCCGCCACCGGAAAGACCGATTATGTATCGGACGGAAAGACGACATATATCCTGAACAATGGTTGCGACATGATGGAAAACGTATCAGGCACGGGATGCATGGCGTGTTCGGTCGTTGGTGCATATGTCGGTGCATGCGGTGCGTCCGCAGAATCGGTAGCTGCCGCAATATCCGCATTTTCCATTGCCGGAGAGATCTCAGGTGAAAAGGCATTCGGGCCTGGTTCTTTCAAAACGAAACTATTCGATTCGTTGTATAATCTGACACCTGAAGAAGCGAAAAAGAGGGCCAAGATCTCTGAAGCTTGATATCTACATCGTTCAGGGATGGCGGGATCACAATTCCCTGGAGTAGATATATACTCCAACCTCACCGAAATGCCCTGTATCGATGGATGTTTTGAAGACCAGATCGAACCCTACGTGCAGATAGAAATCGTGGTCGCTGAAACCACTCGTGAAGAGGAACGTGTTGTTTGCGCCTTTATCCTTCAAAACATATCCGATCTCTTCGAGAAGTGAACGACCGATCCCTCTGCCGTGAAATTCCGGGTCAACGGTCAAAAGGACTATTTCTGAATCATATTCCATTCCCGAATCCATAACTGCCTTTCTGTACAGATCGAACACCATACTATAGTAATCCAAATAATCCCTGCAACGGCAATCTTCATTCAATCTGTCTGCAGAAGATGCCCTGTCTCTATGCGCATCTGCTGAACCTGACCAAAGTTGTTCGGAGAAAATATGTCCGAAGATGAAACCGACAGGTATGCTATCGATCACGGCGACCCTTGAACAATTTGATTCTTCAAGGAACATCGAAAGAAAATTGAGAACCACATCATCATCTACGATCGGGTCCCCTACAAAAAACGAATGTCCCCAACAACCTGCGACAGCCTTTTTCAAGAATCTGATATCCGAAGAACGATAATCCCTGAATCTCAGCTCATTCATATGTGTGCCTCAAAGCATCTTCAGGTCGCCAGTTATCTTGTCTATCTGCGAGACTGCCGCAGGACCTATCCCCAGGCATGTATATGTGCCAGGAGCTATCTCCGTTCTTCCGGCATCGCATATTATGGATGTTGTGAATCCCTGGGCCTCTGCCATGACCTTGAACTCGAAAAGCTCCTTTTCGGAATCCACTTTAAGGACAACCTTGGCCTGCCCTGCAGCAATCCAAGCATCGAAATTCTTCTTATCATGTTTCTGTGCAGCGAGAGCACAGTTTACCGCGGCATGTCCGGCCTGAGCAGCGGCCTTGCCTTTGCTCATCTTGAGATCGTTCCTCATGAGGATGACAACCTTGCGCTCCTCGTTCTCACCGACTGCACGGCATATCATGATATTCTCAATTGTAGGTCTAATATTTCAATTCGACGAAGGATCATTACTGAACAGATACCATTCCAGGATATCCATGCCCTGGTACCTGAAGGTCTCCTCGCATACGAGCCTATACCCAGAATGTGTATAGAATCCGACGTTACAGTTACCTGTCGTGTAGAAGTAGTACCTTCCGGCCATGCCGCCTTTGAACCCCAGTTCCTTCAATAATTTCTTACCCACACCATTTCCCTGCATCGACGGAGAGACGGCAAATAACACCAATTCGGAATCAAAAGAACCACCGGCCATATTCTTGGCCTTGTCGCACATGACATCCACCCAATCATAGAAGTAGAATGCAGGTTCACACGACCCTTCCTCCTCCAAACGAGAACGTATGTTGTTCTGTTCAACGATCGCGTCCTTTGCCATCTGACCCATTGGTTCTGCAAAGATGTGCCCTCCGACAAATCCTACGATCTTTCCATCCATCAGAGCTACCTTGGCGGCGTTGGTCTGACCCAAGTAATGGTATACGAAATGCCAAACGAGGTCCTCCTCATGCTCAGGTCCGAATCCAGCTAGAACACTTGACCATATCTCCGAAACAAGGTCCTTCAGACCATTGAGGTCAGATGGCCTATATTCCCTGTATTCCAAATCACTCATGGGACGAAATAACAATGTCAGATACATATATTATCTCAGCAGACAAAACCGACCTTTTTTTCTATGTGTAACAACATTCGGTAAGCATGGCGATGATCGACATAGAGTACAGGCATTCGGCACAACCTCCCCACAGGGCGGGAGAGCTGAGAAGGACCTCCATAGGCCAGATGCACGATTACCTCAACGAGATTGTCTGCGAGATGCAGATGGCCGATATATCCTCAAAACTCATCGATACCGAAGATACTGGACCGAATATGGTCTACATTAACGGAAAGACGGTCTTCCAGATCCTTGAAGGATTGGATATAAAAATGCCGGATGCCGAAGAGTCATGCGACCACGGCAATGTCACCATAATAAAATTCGACCGCCCAACATTGGATTGGAAGAAGGACATCATAGAGGACATCCCCGACATCTTGATGAAGAACGCCATCGCAAAGGTGTTCGCAGACATTAACAAGAACAGAATCCTTTAAATCAGGATTGTCCTTGTTCTCAATTGATGTTCGAGATAGTGAAAAGGGACGGATTGGCAAGGATCGGTAAATTCGAGACAAAACATGGGATATTGGAAACACCGGCATTGTTGCCTGTAGTGAATCCAAAGATCTATACCGTCACTCCCAGAGAACTCTACGATGAGTTCGGTTTTAAGGCACTGATTACAAACTCTTACATCATAAAGAACTCACCTGAACTAAAAGCCAAGGCGCAGGAGATGGGACTTCACCAGATGTTAGATTTCCCCGGGATCATAATGACAGACTCCGGTACATTCCAGAGCCATATGTACGGGGAAGTGGAGGTCACCAACGAGGAAATGGTGGAATTCCAAAAAAGCATAGGCACCGACATAGGTACTGTATTGGACATCTTCACAGAACCATATTGGAGCAAAGAAAAGACCGCCGAATCCATTGAAGTGACCCTCGAAAGAACACAGAAAGCCTGTGAGATGAAAGGTGACATGCTGCTCAACGGTGTCGGACAAGGTTCCATCTTCACAGATCTGAGAGAAGATTGCGCCAGGAAGATGTCCACAATGGATATCGACGTTCATCCTATTGGTGGGATCGTACCGTTGATGGAACAATACCGCTATACAGATCTGGTCAATGTTGTACTTTCCTCGAAGAAAGGACTGAACCCTAACCGTCCCGTGCATCTTTTCGGCGCCGGACACCCAATGTTACTTGCACTGGCCACATTGATGGGATGCGATCTTTTCGATTCTGCTTCCTATGCCAAATTCGCAAGGGACGACAGAATGATGTTCATTGACGGAACATTCCGTCTGCAGGACATGCAATCTTTGGACTGCAACTGCCCCGCGTGCCGTGGCCACACACTCCAAACACTTAGAAAGCTTCCAGACAAAGAAAGGACCAAGGTCATCGCAAAACACAACCTTTACCAAATAACAGGAGAACTCGCACTTGTAAAGAGATACCTTTCAGAAGGCCGTCTCTGGGAACTTGCAGAAATGAGATGCAGAGCGCATCCCGCACTTTTGGATGCTTTAAGAAAACTGGAAGAATACCAAGACTTCTTGGAAAAGACAGAACCGATAAGCAGAACTGGTGCGATGTTCTACACCGGTTCCGAGACCAGAGGACGCCCGGTATTCAAGAGATATATCGAAAGGGTTAACGAAAGATATATCCCGCCGACCGACAAAGCGGTATTGTTCATCGACGAGGGTTCCAAACCATACAGCAGAGCATACGCAGAAGATTTCGATAAGGCTAGAAAGGCAGGATATACCCCGGTCGTACTGTCGCCATTCGGACCTGTACCTGCAGACCTGGATGAAATGTACCCTCTGGCACAATCGGTGTTCCCTTACAACATGGACATAGACACCGAGATCGAATCCGGAGCGACGACGAGAGAATTCCTGAAATCCAAATTCAAGAGCTTCATCAAATGCACCGAGATCCCTGAAGATGGAGAATTGGAATACGACGCAGACCTCTTGAGGGCCAAAGCGGTTTCAAGATATCAGTTCGGGATCGAAGCCACTGAGGCATTGTTCCGTGGAAAGATCGAACTTGTCGTGAGTAGGAAGACAGGAAAGATCAGAAACGTCATATCCGACGGCGAACATGTTCTTTCGATGAGGGCTCCCGACGGAATGTATTCACTGAAAGTGGAAGGTGCGAATCGTATCGTCAAGGCCGTTCCAGCACCTCACATGAGAGTGGTTCTCATGGATGACGCCGTACCTTTCGTATCGCAGGGAAGGAATGCTTTCTGTCAATTCATATTATCATGCGACGAAGCACTCGTACCGATGGACGAGGCGATACTCGTTGACGGGAAGGATAACGTGGTCGCCACAGGACGCCTCCAAGCCATCGCAGGAGAGATAGCCTCATTCAAAAAGGGTGTCGCTGTCAAGGTCCGCAGCGGATCTGGGGACGACGAGTCCTGAGGATTCCTCTGCTGTTTTTATACATGCTAGAAGGTCGTCGGCGGTGTTCTTCATCGTACCCGCCGACTCGGCCTTCATGAAAAGGATAAGGGTGTTTTCACGGAGTTCCACCTGAACATAGTCCCCATTATCGGGGACTATCGCCTTGCAGACCGCTTCCGCGATCTTCTTATCGGGATAGTTCAGGCGGAGCTCCAGTGTGATCATACTTTCACTTCTTTTGGTTGAGAACGTACTCAACGATGGCCTTTCCGACCTGTTGGGTGTTCATCTTTCCGCCGAGGTCTGGTGTTGTCTTCCCATTGTCCAGACAGTGCCTGACAGCATCATGCAGCATCTTTCCTTCTTTGGGATAGCCCTGATTCTCGAGAAGCATCTGAGCTGCGAGAACGGCCGCTATTGGATTGGCCTTGCCCTGCCCGGCGATGTCCGGTGCAGATCCGTGTATTGGCTCGAACATGCTGACACCGTTAGGGTTGATGTTACCGCTTCCGCCCATTCCGAGTCCGCCCTGGAGCTGTGCTCCCAGATCCGTCAGGATATCACCGAACAGATTGGGTACGGCTACGGTCCCGAATGTCTCCGGACGTACGATCATGGCCATTGCCATGGCATCGACGAACATGAAATCCAATTTCATGCCGTACTCGTCGGCCTTCTGCTGGAAGATCTCCCTCTGCATCCCATAGATATGGGTGCAAACATTCGCCTTATCGACGAGCGTGACCTTCTTCTCTCCCCTTGCCTCGGCATACCTGAAGGAATACTCTGCGAATCTGGTGATACCCTTCTTGGAAAGGAATCCGATCTCGAATGCGAAATCATCCGCAGGCTCGGCCTTCACATCGAGTGTGATGTCGAGATTGTACATCTCCCTCTTGACGTTGAGCTTGGACACTGTCTTTGAGTGGCCGAACTCTCCGCCCGCGCCCATGTAGAAATCCTCGGTGTTCTCTCTGAGGAAGTGTATGTCGAAGGGGACCTCCCTCTTCAGAGGCACCAATGGAAACCATGATATGACCGGCCTGAGATTGATGTACTGGTCGAAGACCGCCCTCATCTTGAGAAGGATGCCCTGTTCAAGTATCCCCGGTTTGACCTTGGGGTCTCCAATCGCTCCGAAATAGATCGCATCTTTCTTCTTAAGATCATGGATGTCCTCATCTGTCAGAAGCTCGCCGGTCTTCAGATATCTGTCTGAACCGATGTCGAAGAGCTCTCCGTCGTAATTGAACGAGGATATCTCCGATACTGCATCCAGAACATCCAATCCTACGGCTATGACCTCTTTCCCGATACCGTCACCGGGGATTATCGCCAAGTGCTTCACAGTTTACCCTCCTTTACCATATTGATGAGTCCGCCGCATTTGACCAGCTCATTGATGAACGGAGGATACTTCTGGAATGTGTATTCTTTCTTGGTGGTGATGTTCTTCACGACACCTTTTTCGATATCCACTGATATCTTGTCGCCTTCGGAGGCCTCGACCTTGCACTCTATCAGCAGGAGACCTATGTTCATGGAGTTCCTGTAGAATATACGTGCGAACGACTCTGCGATTATGCATGAGAATCCCGCCTGCATCAATGAAAGAGGGGCGTGCTCTCTGGATGACCCACATCCAAAGTTCTTTCCGGCAACGAGAATGTCACCTTTCTTGACCTGCTGTCCGAATCCTGGTCTGACCTTCTCGAATATGAAATCGTTCAGGTGGGTCAGATTCATTGACAGCAGACGCTCAGCTGGGATTATCTGATCGGTATCTACGTTGTCGCCAAACTTCCATGCCTTTGCTTCGATCTTGGACATCAGCATCCCCCCTTGTGATCTGGAGTGACTATCTTGCCTGCGATGGCGGATGCCGCTACGACCTGGGGGCCTGCGAGATAGACCTCAGAGTCCTTGTCTCCCATCCTTCCGATGAAGTTCCTGTTGGTGGAGGACACTGCCCTCTCCCCTGATGCCAGGATACCCATGTATCCGCCGAGGCATGCTCCGCAGGTAGGTCCTGATATGAACGCCCCTGCGTCCAGGAATATCTGCATGAGCCCTTCGTCCAACATCTGACGGTACACCCTCTGGGATGCGGGAACCACGAGGAACCTGACATCTGGATGGACCTTTTTGCCTTTGACTATCTTGGCTGCGATACGCATGTCCTCGATACGTCCGTTAGTACAGGACCCGAGGTATGCCTGGTCGATCTTCACATCTGTGTCCTTCACTGCATGTCCATTGCTGGGCAGGTGGGGGAAGGCCACCATGGATTCGATCTTGGAGAGGTCATATTTCAGGACGCAACAGTATTTTGCATCTGGATCGGCCTCTACGGACTTGTATTTGCCTTTCACGGTGTCCTTTATGTATTCCTTTGTGAGGTCGTCACACGGGAATATGCCTGCCTTACCTCCGGCCTCGATGGCCATGTTGGAAACTGCGAGCCTGTCGGAGACCGTTATGTTGGCTATTCCCGGCCCGTGGAACTCGAATACCTTGTAATTGGCTCCATCCACACCGATATCAGTTATAATCTTGATGATCAGGTCCTTTCCACCAACGTTCTCCTTGAACTTGCCGGTGAGTTCGACCTTTATGGTCTCAGGCACTTTGAACCAGAGGTGCCCGGTCGCAAAGGCCGCTGCGGCCTCTGTTGAACCGATACCCGTGGAGAATGCGTTGATGCCTCCATAGGTGCATGTGTGCGAATCCGCTCCAACGATGAGTCTTCCTGGTGCCGCGAATCCTTCTTCGATCATCAACTGGTGGCATACTCCGCCCCTTCCTACTTCGTAGTAGTTCTTGATGTCGTGCTTCTTCGCGAAATCCCTCATCTCCTTGGCCTGCTCGGCCGAGGCCACATCCTTGTTGGGGACGTAGTGATCAGGAATCAGAACCATGCGGTCCTTCTGAATGTTGTTCGTACCAATCTTGTCGTACTCTCTGAACGCTATAGGTCCGGTGACATCGTTCACCATGACGTAATCAACGTTAGCGACAACGATCTGTCCAGCTACCGCATCGGTCCCGGATTTCTCCGAGAGAATCTTCTCTGCAATTGTCTTTCCCATTACGCATTCCTCTGTCTAGCGAAATCCCTATTGATAGCGGCCATTGTCGCATCAACTGAAGTCTCCACGATATCCAATCCGACTGCCTTTCCGACAGACAGACCGCCATCGTTCTGAACGTTCTTCACCATTACCGTCACTTCACAGATCGAGTCGCTCTTGCCGGTTATAGCGCTGAGCTTGTACTCCTCCATCGTGATGTTCTCGTTGACCGCCTTTCTTATTGCATTTATGGCGGCATCGACGGGACCGACCCCTATGCTTGCAACGGTCCTCTTTTCCGTTCCACCTATTGTCACCGTGACGGTCGCAGTGGATGTGGTGTTCTTTCCGGTCAACACTGTCAGCTGATCCAAGGACACCTTCTTATCTGCCATTCCCTTCTTATACATCAGGTTATCGACTATTGCCATCAGTTCGGCATCGTCGATCTCTTTGCCTCCGATGGCGATATTCTTTATCATCTCCATCAGTTCAGACATGTGGTCCTCCGGGAACTTTATCCCCAGCACGTCCAGCCTTCCCTGCACGGAATGTGCGCCGGAATGCTTTCCGATCACTATGTGCCTGTCCACACCGACCAATTCCGGCAGGAACGGCTCATAGGTAGCAGTATTGTTCATGATCCCATGAACATGTATACCGGACTCATGAGCGAACGCGTTCCTTCCAACGATCGGCTTATTGTATGCCATGTTGAATCCAGTGACCCTTTCGACCACTCTGGAGGTGTTCCCTATCTTGCTGAGGTCCACTGTTTTGACGCCATAGTTGGCGAACAGGTTCAATGCGACCTCTTCCAACGCGGCGTTACCGGTCCTCTCACCTATGCCGTTCATGCACACATGACATATCGTCGCACCTGATTCTACGGCGGCGATCGTGTTGGCCACTGCCAGACCCATATCGTTGTGGCAATGGACGGCGATCGGGACCTTGATCGATTTCTTCAATTCGCCAATGAGGTATCTCATCGCTGTAGGTATGATCACACCCACGGTATCCGGGACATTGATAGCATACGCTCCTGCCTCCTCGACACCTTTGTAAACGGAGGTCATGAAGGTCAGATCGGATCTTGTGGCGTCCTCACAGGAGAACTGGACCTTCAATCCATGTGCCCTTGCATATTCCACTGAATCTATCGCTCTTGCTCTGACATCCTCAGGCTTCATCTTCAGCTTGTACTTCATATGCAATTCTGAAGTTGCGAGGAATATGTGCACATAATCCACGCCCGTGTCGACTACCGCATCTATATCTGAATGAACAGAACGGGCCAGGCTGCAAATGGTTGCATCCATGTTCGAGTCCTTGATCTTCCTTATCGTTTCCTTCTCGGTCTCTCCTGAAGCTGCAAATCCGACCTCCATTATGTCGACTCCGAGATCATCGAGGGCGATCGCTATACGAACCTTGTCATCCTGGCTCAACGCGATGCCAGGTGCTTGCTCACCGTCCCTCAGTGTAGTATCGAAGATCTTTACATCTTTAATGGGGCCCACACCGGAGAGCGCAAGCTGGTTGTATGGACTTATTGCGAGCATATCTTCCAAATTCTTAGCGCTTTCACTGGTTTGTTGCTTTTTCATAAAAACCACCAAACCGTCATAGCTACCACTGCTTACTTAAGAAGTAAAAGTCCGGTGGTTGTGCTGAAGATCATTTTAATCCTCTTTGACGGTGCTTCTCAATTAATTATGAATTATATAAAGATTAGGGACTCCAACGAGCGTACAGCACATTATCACCATTTACTAAATAACTCTGAGTATATCTTTCATTATCGATTGTATACCATCCAAGAAAACTAGTTGCTGGCATCTCTTCAAATAAACCTACTAGTTCGTTTGAGCCCGGCTGGTATAATAAAATACTTGTTCCCTCTGAATAGTAAAAAGAGATTTCATCTTCATTATCAGAATAAATTAGTCTAAATACCGTTTTAAACTCATAATCTGAAGTAACATGATACACTGTGCCCATTCCTCTATTCTCAGAAACTAAAAAACTACTTTGCAAATAATTTACAGGTAATTCATAACCAAAATTAGGAACTATCGCAATAGAATCTTCTATTGTGAGTTGTTTATTTGCTATTCCATTAAATGTTGAACCATTTATTGTATACGTGATATGTTCACCAAATTCAACATTATATTGTGTTGGAACCCAAATCGAATTGATACCCATATCATCCATAACTGTAGATGAATGACTTTCCCATCCATCAAATTCATAATAATTTCTAGAGGGAACTGATGTAGCAGATGGAACATTTTCGCCAACTATTACACAAAAAGTTTGAACAAACGAAGAATACCCCAAATACGTCACCTTATACACTGATGGTAATGAAATGTCCTCACTGAAGGTATATCTATCATTGAAGACAGATACTCCGTTCATGGAAGAGACCACAGATGAGTAATTTGAAGGCATAGAATAACCGCTGACCGCACTTATCGTCACCTTCTCACTCGAACAAACAAAGAATGATGCTCTACTGCCTCCAGAACCTACAATGATGTTCTCTCCCACTGTTATCTTGGATACCCCTGGAAATACCGAATCGTCCGATACTTTATATCCAGAACCAGAGACATGAACGGTCACGGGAAGATATGCGCCATAGTTCGAAGGTAGGACATATCCATCATACGTAAGGATACTGATCACGTCCTTGCATGTAGCGGTAGAGGCCTCGTATCCATTGACGATCAGCCTGACGTGCCCACCGGCCGTTATGTCATATGTCTTAAGTTGGACTCCGGTCACTGTGATGTTCTGTGTTGCCGTCACACCATAGACCTTGACAGTTCCGGACGAAATGTCTAGAAGATCATCGCCATTGACACGGATCTTGAAATTAGAACCCTTCTCATAATCTGTAAGTAGTGCAAATCTGAGTTCGTATGACATTCCGTAACTGACCTTTTCACTTGAAGCTGTTATGGTATACCCGACCGTGTCGTTTGGAAGTACGATATCAAAGGACCTGATATCATATACGCCGGATAAAGTTACGATCTGATCTGAACTGATATCTTCGATGCATATGCGAGACATTCCATCCAATTCCACTGCATCTCCGTTCACTTTTATGATCAATTCGTCATCCACGTATCCTGTCTTGATAGTGTAACTCAGTATGCACCTTTCTCCGTCAGATACCTCTGAAGGATCGGCGGTTAACGTGTATCCTATCTGTTCGTCGGGCAATATTATCCTATGTTTCTGAACGCCAGCCAATATATCTACAAATATCTTTGAATTCCCAGAGACGGTATATGTTGAATCACTACCCAGAACTGCTCCTTTTACATCGTAATAGAATCCGGCCTTTGCATCAGAGATGGAAAAAACATCTTCCTTGGCGAACATACCCCATGTCTTGAAACTCATGGAATATGTGGTTATGTCTGGATAATCAGAATGACCCTCACTGAGTACCAGACCTTTTCCATCACGCACCTCAAGACCGAACAAATAGATCATTCTGTATCCGAGTTCATTCGAATGGAATGTTATCTTTCCTTCAGAAATGATAAAATCAAATGTATTGCCCTCACCGACCGAGGGTCCGAACACCCTCATGTCATGATTTGACGATACTCTCACAGGTATCGTCATCCTTATCTTCCCAGAGATATCTGATAATTCTTCATCGGAGGAGTATATCTGGAAGTCCATGCCGTTATAGAATTCCTCGAACATTATATTCAAAGGTTCATCGGAAACGATATCGGTAATATCTGACACTGTACTCGCATCGAATTCTATCTCTTTCCCATCATGCAGCAATATACGAACGGTCTTTCCAGACTCTTCCATTGCATCCACGGTATCGACCGAGACCACTATTTGTTTAACATAAGAAAACGACCTGAGATCTATTACCATGCCTTCACTGATGTCGGCATTGCCGATATCAAAACTAACTATCCCATCATCAGATGTTGATATCTTGCCATCCACCATGACGGCGTACAATCTCATTTCCCCGGATACATCCACTGTATCTCCTGGAAGCATCAACTCTCCTGCGTAGGTTGACGAAAAGGACCAACCTATGAACGTCCTATCAGTACACAAGGATGAATCTATGTCCTCCAAAACTGCAACGTTACTGCAGTTCTGTTCTTGGATCAGAATATCTCCATCGTAATACAGCACCTTTGTGCCAGATGAACTTTCTTCGTCCATCATTAGGTATATCCCGCCTGCCGATGCGGCAATAAGGATGACTGCGAGTATCGCAATTACATTGGTCGACATGGTAATCTCTCAGGTTGCCACGCAGACTGTTCGCAGACCGCGGACGAAAGGAATATGAATCACACTATTTATCGCTTTGTAACAAATAACAAAAGGAAATTTTAAGAGGTTTGATGAATGGCATCTCAGTTCTTTTTATTTTTAGGTACTGAAGATTTCTTTGGCTCCTCGGAAGGAACTGCATCTGCGTCCTTCGGGACTGCCTCAACCGTGGATTCCTCTGCTGGAACCTCTTTGGAATTTTTAGAGGTCTTGTTCTTTGTGTCCGTGTCCTTCTCGGCCAGATCCTTCTTGGTCTTGGCTCTGGAAGCTTTCTTATCCTCTTTTTCGGACTCCTCTTCCTCCTCAGCCTCTATCCTTACCCTCTCAGCTGCCACATCTGCCTTGTATTTCTCTTTGGCCTCTTTGTGTGCGGCCTTTCTCCTTACAATATCCTCTTTCAGCTGAGTCTTAGCGGGACCCCTCTCTTCCTTAGGCATATCCTTGATGGCTTTTCTGCGACGCGCCTCAGCCTTCTTGGCCATGTATCTGTCGTTCGCGATCTTCTCTTTGGCAGATAATAGCTCATCCTTTCTGGACTTGGCGATCTTATCGTGCCTGACCGTCGCTTTCGGCTGATACTTATCACTCTTGATTTCTTTTGAATTTGCCTTCTGTTTTGACATTACGTTCACCTATTCGACACAGACACGTCCGTTCAATGCAAAGGTCATTATCATTATCCGATTTAAATATAGCTTGAAAAAGAAAAATTTTGATCTTAAAAGGTTTGAATTGGACGACCCGATGTTTCGTCAGCTGGATTTCCACAAATTGTGGATATTGCATAATTCCCAGGCGACTATTTTCTTCGCATCTGTCTTGAAGAACGCCTCGGGAGCATCCCCTGGTTTGAGATATTTCCTCATCAGGATGCCGTCCGCACAGATCTCAATATATACGATATAGTGCTCAGGCGTCATGGGATGCGCTGCATCCCTTCCAACCTTTACAAGTACTCCGCCGGCCTTCTTCTCGATGAATGGGACGTGTTTCTCTGTAGGTTCTCCTGTCTTGGGAACAAGTTCTTCCATTTCCTCTCCGCAACATATGGTGACGGGTGCACCTGCATAAACGATCTCGATGACCTTCTTGCACTCGTTGCATTTGAATACTGCTCTAGCTTTTGCTGCCATAACGATCACCCGGTAGTTATCGATGTCACGACTATTAATAATGTCTGCACCAAGATATTTGCTGGAATAATAATAAATGTGGGAACATAGTACCCGCTTTCAATGATAAGGACATTTTACGTCCAATCCAACAACGATGTGATATTCACTGGCCCCGTTACCATAAATAACGGAATACCTTACTTTTCAGGCGATATGGTGCCCTTAAAAGAGGCATACAACAGAGACTCTGAAAGAGGGATCACGTTGGTGGTAGACGTCATCGGCATGCAACAGAGAAATATGAACGATGAAGCGATCAAGACAAAGGTTCCTGGTTCGGATATCTGGTACATGACCTGTATAGAATCTGAGGATGATGTTTTTGACGGTTTCCTTTCCAACGGAGAGGCCTTGCTCATGCCCTATCATTTCATTATATCTGACGCTGTGCTAAGTCAAGCCTATGATCTCTCAGACAATTGCATACCTGTGCTGTTCATATCAAAAGGAAAAGTACTTGCTAAGAATGGGACTAAGGATCTTGAAGAACTTCTGAATAAGATAGAAAATCTTGGATTTGTGAACATCATCGTCTTCGATACTGATGATTCGTTATCAAAAGAAGATTGGACGACCATCCATTCGAAACACACAAATGCGATCCCTTACGTCAGAATGGATGTTATCGGGTTGGAAGATGTGGGCTTCAAGGACCTGATAATCGATGATCAATTCTTTGAATGATCTGCTATCATCTTTCCCCATTCCACACATTTACCTCTGTAGGACTCCTTGTCTGCCGTATCCGTCGAAGCTATTCTCAATTCCCCTGACCATTTACGACCCATCGTTATACTCAAGGATTTGAACTCGTGTATAACGTTATCGAAATTAGGATTATGCGAGCCCCCGCATATTATACCGGCCATGCGTCCAAATGGTTTGACATTGCTCATGTGCCAGTATGGTTGAAAACGCTCCATGAACTTCTTCGTCATAGAAGATGTTCCACTGAACCTTATCGGTGTTGCCAAAATGAAAAGGTCCGAAGTGGACATCTTTTCCATCAGACGATCCATATCGTCCTTGATGTAGCATTTGCCTGTCTCTCTGCATCTGTTGCATCCTGTACAAAATCCTATGTTGCACTGGGTCAGGTCTACGAATGTGACCGTGGCCCCCGAAGATTTCAATCCTTCGATGACCATTTCGCAGATTTGAGCCGTTATACCCTTGCTGTTACCGCCGCCACTGACGATCAGAACCTTCATATTCACTTATCGTTGAAAGCATCTTTATATCTTTTTAGAAGAATATACTCAAAGGTCGAGAATTATGAATTCGTTCAATAAAGCTAAAAATATGGAGTTTCCAAGAAGCGTAAGAATCGGCCACGACAAGATCCTTGAGTCAGGGGACATCTGCAAGGACCTTCAATTCGGCAAGAACGGAACCATAATCACCGGTGACATAACGTACAAAGCTGCTGGAAAGACGGTGGAAGACCTTATTACCGAGAAGAAATTCAATGTACAGGTAATCATAACAGATAACGCGACGCCTGAGAATGTAGAAACGGCCGTAGCCATCTGTAAAGAGAACAAATCCAAGTTCATAGTCGCCGTTGGCGGAGGAAGCAAAATTGACATTTCCAAAATAGTGGCCAGCAGACTCAACATACCTTTTGTAAGCATACCCACATCCGTCGCACATGACGGCATTGCTTCCGACAGGGCATCACTCAAGATGGATAAAGGTGCCAAATCTATTGCTGCCGTCTCGCCGATGGGCATAATAGCAGATTCGTCCATAATCAATCAGGCACCATATCGCTATCTGGCAGCGGGGTGCGCAGACGTGATATCGAATCTCACTGCGTTGAAGGACTGGGACTTTGCCGTAAAGATGAGAAATGTCGAATTCAGCAGTTCAGGTTATTATATTTCAAAATTTGCGGCTGAGAATCTGATTGATAATGCTCAGCTTATCAAACCCCACTTTGAAGAAAGTGTTTGGATGGTGATGAGGCCCATCATCGCATCTGGTGTATCCATGTGCATAGCAGGAAGTTCGAGACCCACCAGCGGTTCTGAACACATGTTCTCACATGCATTGGACCTCCTTCACCCAAGCAGTGCCCTGCATGGAGAACAATGCGGAATAGGTACAATAATGATGATGAAACTTCATGGAGACAACTGGCATAGGATAAGGGATGCTTTAGCGACCATCGGTGCACCTACGACCGCCAAACAGCTCGGCATTCCTGAACAGCACATCATCGATGCTCTTGTTGCCGCCAAAGATATCAGGAAGGACAGGTTCACCATACTCGGAGACTGGGGACTCACAGAGGAAGCTGCGGAAAATCTGGCACGTTCCACAGGCGTGATCTGAGGTATATATATGGTATTAATCACATTGATTGGAGAACCGACAGCAAAAACAGGCAACAGGTTCGTCTACCTTGGCCCACTGACCGATTGTAAAGAATGCAAATTGAGAAATGTGTGTTTTAATCTTGAACAAGGGGCCATGTATGAGGTTACCCGCATAAGGAACCAGACGCATCAGTGCATGGAAAGAGATGATCTGGTACATGTCGTTGAAGTGGAAAGGGTTCCTATATTAGCTTCGATACCCAAAAAACAGGCCATAGATGGGAGCATGATAACGTACCAGTATCCAAAATGCGGAAACATCGGATGCAAAAATCATGGAAAATGTTATCCCATAGGGGCACAGGACGGAAGGAAATATTCCATCACCGAGGTCCAGAAGGACGCAGATTGTCCCATTGGGGAGAAAATGGTTTTCGTTAAGATGCTCTGAATCTCAGAACTTCTCCCCGGTTATCCTCTCATACATATCCACGTATAGTTTGCTGACGCGGTCTATTACGTCCTGTGGCAACGGAGGTATATCGGGTTCTGGCTTTCCAGCCTCACGGGCCGCCATGAGTTTTGCGTGATATCCGGTCTCACGGTAATACTGACGAACGAATTCCTTGGAAAGTTCCACGATATTTCCCTTTGCATACTCATCCGCATCCCACCAACGATCCTCATCCAAAGTGCCGAATGTATCGAGTACCATCAATTTACGGTTCTCGTCGTATCCAAATTCCTTCTTTCCGTCACAGTGTATGAGTTTGCGCTTTGCAGCCTCTTTCTCAATGATCTTATCGACCTTCAGGACCGTGTCCATAATCTCCTTATATTCTGCATCGGTGAGTCCAGCCATCTTCTTGGCTTCCTCTTCAGTAAGGTCCATATCATGTTCCTCTAGTTTTGTGGTACATTCCATGAATGGCCTTGGAAGTTTATCTCCGCGCTTTACAATATGTCCTTTTGGAAAACCAAGCTGTTCAGCCGTTACTTTTCCTGCTTTCACACGATCAAGAAGCGACCCTGCAACGTAATATCTGCATATGACCTCAAGAGGAATCAGGTAACTGACGGTCTTATTGTTTATCTTACTATAATCTCTGATTATATTGACCCTCTTTACCCTCATCCTGTCGGAAGCTGGCTCTTCGATATAGTGGTTCCTGATACCATTGTCGCTGAGGAGTTTGAACCAATACTTTGCGGTTCTGCAAAGTGTCTCTCCCTTGTGCGGGATCTTCGATGGGATTATCTTATCGAATACCGAGATGTTGTTCGTATATGCGAATTCCAGCGTCTTATCATCAACGAGGTAGACCTCTTTGACCTTTCCGGTCATCACGTGTTGCATAGAAATGCGATTGAATGAGTGATATTAATAATAATTGAAAAAACCTCTTTAGAGGTGACCACAAACCTTGCACGATGGCCTCTTGCATATGTCCGTGACCTCAAAAACATTATTTCCGAGATCTACAGTAAGGATCTTTCCTGCCAAAGGCTCTCCCATCCCTGCAATGATCTTCAAGACCTCCATGGCCTCTATCGATCCGATGAATGCGACCGCAGCAGATATCGTTGGATTGATCTCCCTCTTCCTGTCACTTATGATGCATTCCAGACAAGGGGTCTTTCCAGGAATCACCACCGTTACCTGACCGCACATGCTTGCAACCCCTCCGTGTATCAAGGTCTTGCCACTCTTTACAGCATACCTGTTGAGGACCTTTCTGGATTCCATGTTATCAAGACAGTCCACCAAGATATCACACTCGGAAAGCATTGAGGCATTACTATCTGTCAATAGTTCGGCATGGACCTCTACCTTCACGGATGGATTCACTGACATTATCCAATATCTCATTATGTCGGCTTTTTTACCATTCTGACCTTCGTGATAGACGAACTGTCTGTTGAGATTTGTGATGTCTGGAGAATCACCATCGAATATCACCAATTTGCCGATACCGGCAGAAGATAACGCAGTTATCACATGCGTTCCCAACCCTCCGCATCCTATCACTCCGACGGTTGCGTTCGTTATCCTTTTCATTCCTTCCTCACCGACAAGCGGGAGCTGCCTATCGTAACGGGAACTCACGTCTGCGTCATCTCCAGAAGCATGGATATCGCCTCTTCGGCAGTTGCCTTTCTGATGCTTTCACGATCCCCAAAAAAATGATTTTCAGTGGCCACGGTCCTTATTCCGTCAGTCACCGCAATGAACACCAAACCGACCGGCTTGTCTTCCGAAGCACCGTCTGGACCAGCGATACCTGTGACCGAAACAGCGTAATCCGATTCGAAGAGTTCCCTGGCACCTTTGACCATCTCCACTGCTGTCTCCGGACTGACCGCCCCGCATCTCAACAATGTCTCATGAGAAACACCCAGTACCTTTTCCTTGGAATCATTGCTATATGTGACGGCACTGCCGATGAAGAAACCAGAGGAACCGGGTCTTTCCGTGAGTATGTAACCTATAAGGCCGCCGGTACAGGATTCCGCCACGGAGACCGTGATCTCCTTTTCTAAAAGTGTGTTGTGAAGAATGTCCGCCGAGTGCAATCAATCTCCTCCAGATATCGATCTTATCCTTCCGACCCCGTCGATGTTGTCGATGACCTTTGCCACCGCATCGGGAACCAATGAACGCCAGTCGTCTCCGTCGATCATCCTCTGTCTGACCGTCGTACCTGAGTAGACCTCTCTTGCATACAGTGGAGAATCCCTTAATTCGAACCCTGCTTCGCTGAATAGACGTCTCGTGAACGGATTGTTGCTGTACACACTCTTGAACGGAGGAGCCATGGATACGACGTGAGAGACCCATACAGAGTACCTGTTGAGGTCCTCTATAGGCAATAGACAGTAATTCCTCACCCCGGCCTCCTTAAGGGCCTCATCAATCATCAGGTATCTCTCTCCTGCTGTGAAAGGATTATCTGGTTCGTGCGAATATTGAGCGCTTCCGATACCAATCACGAGGCCCTTGGATTCCGCGGCACATTTGCGAATGACCTCAAGATGTCCATTATGAAACGGCTGGAATCTACCTATCACCAATGAACGATCGTCATAGCTCTTCATGTTCCTGTCAATACATTCGGCTGATATAAAATGTAATACAAGATCTATCTCAGATATCGGATGTGAACGCCTTTACACGCACATTGCTCATATAGTCATCACTGATGTCCTCCCAAGATTCGCCATCTGAACTTATGAAGCTCTGTCCTGGATATGCTACGGTCTCGAATATGAAGAATAGATTATCTTCAGCAAGACGCTCTCTAGTGTCGATCGGCAGGTACACGTCGGAATCATCGTTACTTGTGAGCGATACAACAATGGAGAATTCACTGCCTGGATTCAAATAGACATCATCATCTAGCTCTACAGTATAATATCCGCAGTATGATGTGATCCCCGATTGCGTGGACATCAATGTTCCGCTGGTGGGATCGTTTGGATCCTTCAGATCTGTGTACACGGAAACAGTATAATCCACCTCGGTGTTTTTCAGAACGTAGAACGATGCTGCCTCGAGTATCTCGCTGTCTTCAGAAGTGAATACATTGGCCATCTGACCAGTGCTTCCCAACGATACATCATGAAGTATGGACTTGCCGTTGTCATATTGGTAGTTGTTATCATATTCATCGGAAGGACCTGCTTCAAAGAACATGAATCCCGGTGAAAAAGATGCATTCTGATATGATATCCAAATCATACCGTCATTTTCCTCTGTGGTCCCCCAACTGTTCTTGCAAAGCCATGCACCGTTCTGAGTCACGTTCTCGTTCTGGAAATAGGACGCAGGGAAATCATCATCGTATCCTATCAAAGCAACAGCATGACCGTAAGCATCATCCTCACCGTCACTGTACATCGTATCGATTACCTTTCCATCAACAGTGATGCTGTTAAAATTCTCTGGATCAAGTGAAAAACCTATCAATCCGGCAAGATGTTTCTCAGTCAACATATATTTGATAGAATCCGTATCATTCTCATTTACGATGTAAGCTCCCGTAAGTCTTATCGAGTCTGAGAGGTATTGGAGGTCGCTGTCAAGTTCAGTATCATAACCAAGCTCAGAATACGTATAGCCTGTGGCCTCCTCGGTCAGATTGCCTTTCCATTGTCCATAATCAAATATCGACTCTTGGATGTAGCCTCCCTCGATAAAATTATTACCGTCGTGATATTCTATGACATCTCCCTCAGATGAGACGCCTTTATGGGAGAAATAGATGTAATCGACCTCGGAAAGATCGAGAGTATCATCCGCAAGACCTGCAGATATCGCGGCTGTCTCAAGCGCAGCAGTGGTGGCAAATGCCCAGCAAGTTCCATGATTGCCTTGGTCCTTCACGGATGTGACGTAGGAAATGCCGTCGACATCCCTTAAATCGAATGACGACTCAAAAACCGTATCTTCGACATCTACATACCCTACTTCCTCAAAGGTGTAATAAGTGGGATGGTTCTCCTCAATACATGGGGTCAAACATGTCACTATGAGGGCCGTCACAATGATGACGGATATAACACCGAGAACTTTCATAGGTCGGATATACAACTTGATAAATAAACGTTTAATGTGTTTGGGGGCAGTCGCAATGACTGCCCCTTAAAAGGAATTTAACATTCACTGTGGATTGGGTCCGATGTTGGGCACAATTTCAGAGACCAGAACGTCGCTTTCTACCTTCTCAGGCTGAACCGTCACAGGCTCCTGTTTGGGAGGCGCAACGTCTTCCTCGTGTTTCTTTACATACTCCACGGGAGGGTCGATCTTCTTGACATGGGATTTTCCATCCTCTGAAAGGGGAAGAAGCTTCTCCATGTAATCTGTCTTCTTCGGACAATCGATGAATGCGTACTCGATCACATCACGGAAATTGGACACAGTGTAGATCTCCATCGTATCGAAGTACTTCTTCGCCACCATGACATCCTGTGCATTATCCGCTGGAATGATCGCCATCTTTATTCCTGCTCTTGCCGCTGCCTCAAGCTTTGCTGTGACGGCACCGACTGGCAGGACCTTTCCCCTGACGTTCAGACTTCCGGTCATTGCCATATCCTGACGGATCGGTATGCCTTCCATCGCAGAAAGTATGACAGTGGCCATCGTGATAGATGCGCTGTCTCCTTCTACACCGTCGTATGTTCCCACATACTGCAGGTGAATATCCATCTCAGATAGGTCCTTGGCAGCGTACTTCTTGATCACTGCTGTGATGTTCTGTACAGCTTCTTTGGCTATGTCACCAAGACGTCCTGTTGCGATGAGTTGTCCGCCCTCCTTACGCTGTGCAGGGGTTACCTCTGCAACGATAGGGAGAACTATTCCCGAATACTCTGAAAGTCCTGAATCCGCGCCTATGGCCGCTAATCCATTGACCGAACCGACGGTCTGTCCTTCGGTATTGAATAGATGGTATGCTTCCATTCCCTCTATCTGACGGTCAGCGATCTGCTGTTCAAGTCCACGTGCTGAAAGCTTTGCATTCCTGACATCATCTACGGTGACGAATTCCGCGTGCCTGTTTACCGCAAGGTCACCAGCAACACGTATCAATCCTCCAAGCTCTCTGAGCCTGAGTGTCAATTTGCCCTTTCTGCCTGAACGGCGCTGAGCCTCCTTGATGATCTCTCCCACTGCATATTTATCGAAGTGGGGGATCTTCTCATCCTTGACGACCTCTTGCGCTACGAATCTTGCCAGCTTCATACGGTTATCCGAAGTGTCCACCATGGTATTGTTCATGAAGACCTCGTATCCGTATCCTCTTATCCTGGATCTGAGTGCGGGGTGCATTCCCTGTATTGCATCAAGGTTTCCTGCGCACACCAGGATGAAATCACAAGGTACTGGTTCAGACTTGACCAAGGCACCAGAAGACCTCTCGGACTGTCCGGTGATCGACATCTTCTTCTCCTGCATCGCAGTGAGTATTGCCTGCTGTGATTCCATTCTTAAGAGATTGATCTCATCGATGAACAGAACTCCTTTGTTGGCCTTGTGTATGTCTCCGGCCTCGAGCCTGTCGTGGGAGGGTGTTTCCAATCCTCCGCTCTGGAAGGGGTCATGCCTGACATCTCCTAAAAGTGCACCTGCATGGGTACCTGTAGCATCCACGAAAGGTGGCATATCTCCAGGTTCGTGACCCACTAGCACCTTAGGTACTATCATGGTCTCGATCTTCTGCCCCATCGGGTTCCTGAACAGCATTATGACTATCATAACACCGAACAAGGCGATTAGCAATACTGTGAAACCGTAAAGGAATGTTCCTATTATTCCCAAGATTATGATTGCTGCACAGACATAGAGGTACATGGAACTCTTCTGGTTCTTCATGGCCGCTGCCTGTGCCTTCTGTTCCGCAACTACAGCCTTACCCTTTCCTGCAGGGAAGGTCCTGATTCTGGGTTCGTTAACATCTTCCGGATTGTGGTATGCGACTACGTCCTGAAGATCTTCTTTGGGAAGATACTCCACCATCGAATTGGCCAGCATCGACTTACCGGTACCTGGCTCTCCAATGAGCATGACGTGTCTTTTCTGGGCCGATGCTTTCTTGATGATCTCGACAGCCTCGTCCTGACCGATGACACGGTCGGACATCTTCTTCGGTATCTCAATGTCCTTCGTGGACTTGAAAGCCTGGGCCTCTACCCATTCCTCGAGAGGTACGGTAGTTGGCTTTTCCTTTGCAACTGATCCTATATTATCCCCTCCATTTATCATTAGTTTGTTCTTGTATATAAAGGTAATTTTTACTTCTTTTTGGCAGCCAATTTCTTTTTATCTTCTCTTACCGCCAATAAGATTCCAACAACGATCGCTAGACCAATCGCTGCCATCAATGCCCACTCAATGTATGTGTTCTCATACCACGGATCAGAATCATATTTCGTTTCACTCAAAACAGGATAATCCATCAATACTCCACCATCGGATGTATACAGACCTGCCTGATGACTAGAATTGAAACTGTCTGCGGATATCAACATGTAAGCGTTATCCGATGATTTGTTCCATGTTACATCGATCGGATACCAACTTCCATTGCCCATAAGCACAACATTCCATGCATGTCCTTCCAACTCAGGGATCGAATACCCGATAATGGTGTAACAATCTATTCCATACTTATCACACAAGGCCTGGAATCCTTTGGAGAAACCATCACAGACTGCCAACTTGCTTGAGGATACCAGCGCACCGTATGCATCATGTGCATATGGGTCCTCGCTACTGGTACCAGCATTTGGATCGTATGTGAGCCTTCCGGTGAGATATGAATTTATGTTCCCGACCATGGTGCGAAGATCGGTACTGCCTACGCTGTACGCTTCTATCGCCTCATCAAGAGCGTCTATTTTCTCCTGAAGTTCATTTCTATCGGTGGTAGAGGTATCGTCAGCATAGTTCTCATCGATTATTGCGGTAAGAACCAGTTGCTCCAGACCGATCAATGTACCTGTCGTGATGAACGGAAGGGTCTCCTCAGACCATGAGACAGTACTGTCACCCCATGTACAGATCGCCAGCGGGTCATCCATCTCCATGGAATAGTAAGCTGCCTGAACAATGACCGCTACCTGCTCCATCAAATACTCCTCGGCCGCGGATTCATCCGTGCCTATCTGTGTATAGATGGCATTGGGCAGGTCCACCGTGACTGTTAGAGTATCAGCTGAATAAGCGTCTATCCCATCATAGACGGCCTTCTCGTTATCACTGAGTTGATCATAGAAAGAGGTGAATGTTGAATCATCATCCTCGGCCGTGACCGTACCTACGAATGCACACGTAAAAGATGCGAACATCATCGCAGATATGATAAGAACGGCAAATGCACTGCGTCTATAACTCATCGTACCTTCCATACCTTAATTGTTTATTAACCCTCCCGAGTAAAAAGGAGGTTATAAAGAAAATGGGTACTATATGTGGATTTAATTTACAAAATACGACCATTGTTAAGTACAATTGTAAACTTTTAACGTAGGCGAAAGGGTTTAGATCGATGATCGTTTGACATATCACATTAATAAGCAATGCGATATTCACTTCCAAATGAGATGGTTCATTAAATCCGCCACCCTGATCAACGCATCTGGACGGCTCAATGGAAAGATAATATGAACAATGCCGCATGGAGAACCGTCATGAGAATTGAAGAACTTGATATCGTTCCCAAACTGAGGGATGCACTCATCGAAGAGGGATTTGTACAATTGCACCCTCCTCAGGCACAGGCCATACCAATAGCTCTTTCAGGAAAGAACCTTGTTGCAGCGATACCTACCGCCAGCGGGAAATCCCTGATCGGATTCATACCTGCGATGAACATGGTCCTCACCAAAGGAAGGAAAGTACTCTACATCGTACCCCTCAAGGCGTTGGCTTCCGAAAAGAAAGAGGACCTCGATAAATTCTCCCACCTTGGGTTCAACGTCATGATGAGCTCCGGTGATCTGGACTCTGACGATAACAGACTGAAGGACGCTGACATAATAATAGCGACGTCCGAGAAGGCGGATTCCCTCATACGACATGGAAGCTCATGGATCAAAGGGGTAGGACTAGTCATTGCCGACGAGATCCATATGATCCATGACCCGGGAAGAGGACCTACGCTTGAGATAACACTCACAAAGATGATCAGAAGAACGAAGGACCTTCAGGTCATAGCACTTTCAGCTACGATATCCAACTCCGGCGACCTCGCACAATGGCTTGACGCAGAACTCGTGACCAGCGATTGGCGTCCCATACCGTTGAGAGAAGGTGTGTATTACAACAGCGAGATAACATTTGACGACCATTCCTCTAAGGACGTCCCGCAGGGGAGTGATCCTATCTGGCAGCTTATAAATCAGACCATCTGCGAAGGCGGACAATGTCTTGTTTTCGTCAATATGAGAAGGTCCACCGAATCGCTGGCTGTGAAGTATTCCGACAAGATGAGGAAAATATCGGGCATGGAACTCACAGAGGACGAGTTCGAAATGCTCGAAGGAGATGCTGACTCCACCGCACTGGGAAAAAAACTGGCGACCTGCGTCAAATGCGGCATGGCGTTCCACAATGCGGGACTCACATACAAACAAAGAAAATTCGTAGAGGACAACTTCAAGAATGGAAGGATAAAATGCATCATTGCCACACCTACGTTGGCCGCAGGCATCAACTTGCCGGCCAGAAGGGTGATCGTGAGGGACACCTACAGGTTCGAGTCCAATTCCGGTAATGTGCCCATCTCCGTCATGGAGGTCAAACAGATGTGCGGCCGCGCGGGGAGACCGGGATACGACCCATACGGGGAATCTGTTCTGATCGCCAAGAACTACGATGATTACGAACACCTTATGGACGATTATGTCATGCACGAAACTGAGAGGCTGACATCCAAACTCGGAAATGAGAATACATTGAGAAGCCACATTTTAGGTCTCATCGCGACGGGCGATTGCACATCTGAAGATGACATCGTGCAATTCATGCACGAGACGTTTTACGGCAATACATCTCAACTATATGGAATAGAAAGCGTAGTGGAAAATGTCGTTATGTTCCTTGCCAAGGAACAGATGGTGGAATGCGTTGGCAATAAGGTCCGTGTCCTGCCGTTCGGAAAAAGGATATCCGATCTGTATATAGACCCTAAATCGGCAATAATCCTAAGGGATGCGGTCAAGAAGATAGATGAGAAAACAGACGACTTCCTCATACTACATGCAGCGACATCCACCCCTGATGTGCTGGGAATGTATCCCAAGAAAGCGGACGAGGACCGCCTTAGCAAGATATCCACGGATTACGACGGAAGATTCCTCGTAGACCCTTACGAGGAAGATGATGAAATGATGTACGATTATTTCATGAGCGACCTGAAGACCGCTGTACTTCTGAACGACTGGATCAATGAGATATCAGAAGAAATAATGACAGATACACTCGGCGTCGGACCCGGCGATATAAGGTCCAGGGTTGACATGACCGAATGGCTGATGTATTCTATGAACGAGATAGCATTCATCTTCAATCCTTCCTCAACAAAGAAGATAAGACCTTTGCTCACCCGTGTGCGCTACGGTGTGAAACAAGAACTTCTTGAACTTGTATTCTTCAGAGGTGTTGGAAGAGTGAGGGCAAGGACCCTCTTTGAAAATGGAATAAAGAGCCAGATGGATGTCCAAAGCATAGAACAAGAAAAACTGGCTGCCATACCTAGAATAGGGCCAGCACTTGCAAGGAGCATGAAGGAACAATCCGGCAGTCCTCTGATGCGTGAGATAAAGGTAATATCGACTGAGGATGAAGAAGAAGATATGCTGGAAAAGATGGCTGCCGAACACGGCGAGACCGAAAAGAAACAAAATGAGACCTCGACCGCCACTGAAAATCAGAAGCAGTCGAAGTTGTTTGATTTTTGAGTTTACAGAGAAAGTATCCTTTCAACATCAGCGACGGAGTTACCACACTTTATGGGCGAAGGGCTATTCTCAATGATGGTATCTGGGTCTTTCAGACCGTTACCGGTACAGATACAGACTACCTTCTCATCTCTGTCGATGACCCCGATCTCTCTGAGCTTTTTCAGTCCTGCGATCGAAGCCGCAGATGCTGGTTCCACGCAGACCCCTTCTCTTCTTCCGAGTAGTTTCTGCGCAGATATTATCTCGGCATCCGTCACGGTTGCCGCGTATCCGCCGGTGTCGTAGATGGCATGTAGTGCCTTCCTTCCGCTGACCGGGTTACCGATCCTGATAGCGGTGGCTACGGTCTCAGGGTGCTCTTCTGGGATGAAGTCGTGTTTCTTAAGTGCGAATGCTTTAGCAACAGGCGAAGAACCTTCTGCCTGGATACCAGTCAGCATCGGGACTTTATCTATCCATCCGACCTCTTTCAGCTCGGTGATGGCTTTGTATATGGCCCAAATGTTCGCAGCGTTGCCCACAGGCAATATTATCCTGTCTGGCACTTCGTATTGCAACTGGTCGACGATCTCGAACAAAACAGACTTCTGTCCCTCCGGGCGATATGGATTGATTGAATTCAAAAGATACAATTTCCTCTCATCGGACATCTTCCTTGCAAGTGCCAGTGCATCATCGAAATTACCATCGATCGACAAGACCTTCGCTCCGAAGAAGAGGGCCTGTGCAAGCTTTCCTGCAGCTACTTTTCCCGAAGGAAGGAAGACCGCGCATTGTATCCCTGCTTTAGAGGCGTATGCCGCCAATGAAGCTGATGTGTTCCCGGTAGATGCACATCCAACTACCTTTGCCCCAAGCTCTTTGGCATGGGATACTCCGATCGTCATACCGCGGTCCTTGAATGAACCTGTGGGGTTGAGGCCTTCGAATTTGACGTAAGCCTGTTTTACACCTAACTCCTCGGAGATCGCATCTGTTTTGTACAGAGGGGTTCCGCCTTCCTGGATGGACACCTTGTGCGAAGGATCCACAGGCATGAATGGCGCGTATCTCCAGACACCGAGGGGGGACTTGTGAAGGTCCTTTGGTTTCATTTCCATCACAGGCTCGAGGTCCATCTTGACGGTCAACAGACCGCCACATCTGGGACACTCGTTCTCATAGGGGTCTGCGACCTCTGCGCCGCAGTCCCAACATATAACTTTGTGGTCAGCCATTTTAAAGCCTCTTGCAACCGGTACCGCATTCTGTGACCCATGTGTCACACTTCATACCGTTATCACTGTAAAGTTTCTTGATAGCATCGGCGATTATCTCGCCGTTGTGTGTATTCTTATCATAAAATGTTATGACGCAAGGTCCGGACCCTCCGAGGAAGGATGTCAGAGCACCGTGGGACATCGCAACGCCCTCAGCCTGTTTGAGATAAGGTACCAGAGGGACCCTAGCGGGCTCTACTATGATGTCCTTGACCGACCTTCCTATCATACCAAGGTCGCCCGACATCATCGCATATACGAGCGCCGATGCGTTGCCGATCTGATAGGTCATATCCCTAATGGATACTTCCCTTGGGACCACCTTTCTGGAATCCGCTGTGTAAACTATTATATCAGGAAGTGCAAGCACCACACCAAGGTCCTTGGGTGGTTCTATTTTTATGACCTCGAACGGCTCATACGACCTTATTATGGTGAATCCCCCTAAGATGCAGGGAGCTACATTATCTGCATGCAGGCCTCCGGATGTTACATCCTCGGCATGGGCAGCACAGAGCACGACCTCTTGTTTGGAGAGTTTTTCACCGCACATTATATTGGCGAGGAAAGCGCCCCCTCCTGCAGATGCGCCTGAGGAACCTATTCCGCTTCCAGGCCTGATGCCTTTCTTTATCTTTAGTTCGATACCGAAATCTGCATTGCATCTTTTCAGGACGGCCTCTGCAGCGATTGCGACAGAGTTCTTTGTTGGGTCTGTAGGTATGTATTCGCTTCCGGGTCCAGATATCTCACTTATGACTATACCGGACTTGATCTTTCTGCCCTCGATGATATCGTGGGGCTCCTTCAAGGCCAAACCGAAAATGTCGAAACCGGGTCCGATATTGGACGTTGTTGCAGGCGCTGCGACCTTTATCCATTCGTCAGTCATGTTCATGCATTCCTGGTTGTGCGTAAGATTCTTCCCATATAATACTTATCGGAAATGTACATGTGTGAACATCTCATCTTAGGTTACACATTGAAAATAACATGGATTTGAGGTCTCCAAATTATTTTTCAATTACTCTTATCTTTTGACATCCTCACAATCTGCAAGATATCCTTTGATCTTCGTTATAGGGCCAACGTCCATTGGATCTATATCCAGGATTATAGCCAAACACAAAGACATGTGGTCCCCTATCATCAAAGCGTGAATGCTACGTTCTAATACAGTATTGCCATTTATCTCCACTATAACGGGATTCACACCAACATCACTCAATGTCCTTATTGTCGCATTCAACGTGTTAGATACTACACCAGAAAGGCAATCCTTTATTATTACCGGTACGAACATGCTCCTAACACTGTCACTACACCAACCCACAACCTCATTGTGATTGAATTCGGGTATGACTCCTGAAAAAGCTATACGCTTGGAATTCTCATTTATCTGCTCTTTCCATCTAAGGGCGATGGCAGAAATATCTGGCACAGAATATATGACTGGAATCTTGTCCTTTATCTTCTCTGCCGTGTTCCATGAGACGCTATCTTCCAATTCCAACCTCTCTCTGAATTGTTTGAATGTAGGTATAAGTCCAATTATCTCTTTTCTCAATGCTGGCCCACCAGCATCTTCAATGATGGCCGCCAATATCCCGATGAACCACCCTATTGCACTACGCGGTTGCATCTTTTTACCGCCGATTTTAATGAGATTGTTGCCATTTAGGATGGATAGCTCTTCGAGTTTACCGCCTGCCGTTATGATGATCATATCCGACTTGTTATCACGAACCATCTCATACATCGCTATTGTCTCAAGCGTATTGCCTGAATAACTGCAAACAACGTAAAGAGTATCATTATCCGTCCAATGAGGAAGAGCCATTGTCTTGGCCACACTTACGTCTATTTTCGAAGAATAATACATAGAATTGGAGATAATCTCCCCGCCGATTGCAGAAGCACCCATACCGCATACGACAATACGTTTGTATTTTCTATCGAGACCAGTATCTACGACGATCGCCTCCGAGAGATCTCCAACAAAACCCCTTATCTCACAGCTCATCTGCTCGATATTCTTTGCTTTCTCAAGCCCCATCTTTTTCCCACCTATGTCGCGACACCATACGGACTATTAACTGTACAGGCAACAAGGTTTATCAATACATCTGAACTATAATTCAGTTATTCTCTGCAATCAACGATCATATTCCGTATAACTAAAATATGATAGTTATTAAGTGCACAACGAGACCGTATCTCCATTAAAATGCGGGGTACACAAATACCTGAATCCACATATTTCCAGATATCATCAGTGTTATTGTCAAAAAACTATCAACGACAACATTATTGACATTGTCCATTCTGGTAATTCCCACCTGCACTATACTACTATCATTAGGTACAGAAGAATGCGTCTAAAACAGAATCATCATGTATTGTCATTCTTAAAAGAAAAAAATCGGAAGACTTATTCTGACAGAAATTTCCAAAAAGAAATTAATATTGAATCGGTCTCTTCTGCCCATGCACAAGATCGTGGTCGTCGGTATAAGAGGCAACGCTTCTTTCGATGATATCGTGTCTCACTTCACATCCATTGGCGGGGATGTTGTACTTTTTGACCCAGACATGATATGTGGAAAGTCCCACATCATATCTGCTGCGATGCACGCAGAAAGAGCATTCTCACAGGGACATCCGCGCTCGAAGAACATCCTTACTGAAACGATACTCTATGCTGCATTTGAAAGGCAGATCGGAAAGGCTATGAAGAAGATGGGGCCCAAACCTGGAAGGAACGAGTATGTTGCCTGCATCTTCAATGCAGATGTTACCGGCATTGAAAAAATAGGAATGATGCTGGATGACAGCCTGTGTGATATATCTAAAGAAAAGATGAGGAACATAGGCATCTCTGTGAACGATGACTTTCCTCTTGAGGACCAGGTATTGGAATCCATCGCGATGGTTGACCTTTTGAAACAATAAGTGTCCTGAAAAATTAAATGAATTATATTAAAGTGATCGGGGCTTCCGCCCCGATCGGTTTCAGTTATCTGGCACGAACTTGAATCCGTAGTGGATGACACCAGCTGCACCGTCTGCGTCCAGTTTACGCAAAACCGCACGCACAGGCATGCCGATCTCGATCTTATCAAGATCAACATCGACGAGCTGTCCGGATATGAGGACACCTTCTCTGTTCTTGATCATCGCGACGGCATACGGTTTCTGCATATTATTGCACTCCGGTGCCTCGTGAATGACGGAGAACGAATAGACCTCCCCATGCCTGTCCAGCTTGACCTCTTTCATCTTGCCGATGCCTGCCCTGCGGCATGCAGGACAGAACGAACGTGAGGGGAAGAAGATCTTTCCGCAGTGCTCGCATTTGGTTCCCTGGAGGTTGTACCTTCCGGGGATCTCTCTCCACTCCTTTGCTACCGATGACATCAGATCGCCTCCATGATACTTACGGTGACAGCGGAACCGTTTCCTCCGACAGACTGTGCCAGTCCGTACTTGGCTCCTTTGACCTGTCTCTTGCCCGCTTCATTCCTGAGCTGCTCGGTGACCTCCACGATCTGTGCCACTCCTGCGGCTCCGATCGGATATCCTCTCGCCTTCAAGCCTCCGGACGTGTTGATGGCTATCTTCCCCGAATCGAAGTGCGTCTCACCGTTGAGGAATGCCTTTCCTGCCTCTCCCTTCTTGTAGAAGCCGAGGTCCTGAAGCGCCATGACACCTGCCACGGTGTAATCATCGTGGATCTCAGCGAAGTTGATGTCGTGTGCCTTGATTCCGGCCATCTCATAAGCTCTCTTGGCAGCGGCCTGTGTCGCCTTGAATTCAGTTATCGAATCCCTCTGGAACAATGCCAATGTATCGCTTGCCTGTGCGACCGCTGCGACCTTGACGTACTTGTCGGTATGCTTCTTGGCATCCTTGAGGGGACAGAGTATCACTGCTGCTGCTCCGTCGGTTATGGGTGCGCAGTCGAATACGCCGAGAGGTGTCGCGACTGGACCTGATTTCAGTACTGTGTCGAGAGGTATTCCTTTCCTGAACTGTGCGCCTGGGTTGAGTTCGCCGTGGAAGTGACTGTTGACCGCAACGGATGCTATCTCCTCACGTGTTGCCATCTTGTCGTGTATCATCCTTCTGGCGATCATCGCATAGTTCGATGCGAGTGTGATGCCCATTCCAGCCTCCCACTCTGCATCCGCCGTCGCATCCATGACCGAGTTGATCGATGCATCGTCGAGATCTGTCATCTTCTCAGCACCTCCAACCATCACGGTCTCGTGAAGGCCAGATGCAACTGCCATTACGGCCTCTCTGAATGCGACACCACCGGATGCCCCTCCAGCCTCCACTCTTGTCGCAGGTATGTGGTTGGTAGCCATTCCCGAATAATCGGCGACCAATGCATCCACATGCTGCTGATTGATGAAACGTCCCGCAGACATGTTGCCTATGAACAAACCGTCGATCTCGTCTCCCGAGAGATTTGCATCCTCGATAGCCTTCATTCCTGCCTCGATACCGATACTCCTGAACGATTTGTCCCAGAGTTCTCCGAATTTGGTGGCTCCTATTCCTATGATTGCTACGTCTCTCATGTTATCACTCCGACATTATGATCTTGCCCTTGAATTTGGCATAGGTACCGTAGTCGACATAGACTGGATTGGCCATGACCTTCTCGAGCGTGGGGGCATTCTCCCTCTTGTAATCCTTGATCGCATCTGTGACGGTTATATCGAAAGCATCGCTTCCTGCACCGGAACCGTAAGATGTGACGAAAATCCTGTCACCGGGCTTTGCATGGTCCAGTATGTTAGCGAGTCCTAACGGGACCGCTCCGCTGTATGTGTTGCCTATGTTAGGTGTCAGCAGACCGCATTCGACCTGCTCCGGTGTGAATCCCAACTGCGAAGCGACCCTCGTGGGGAATTTTCCATTGGGCTGGTGGAAGACAGCGTATGTGTAGTCCTCAGGCTTCGTGTTCGTGGCATCCAACAGCATCTTTGCTGCGGATGTTATGTGCCTGAAGTATGCTGGCTCTCCTGTGAACCTTCCTCCGTGCAGGGGATATGGCTGTCCCTCCCTCCTCCAGAAGTCAGGTGTGTCAGTGGTAAAGGACACGGTCTTGTTGATCTTGGCAATAATGTTCTCGCTTCCGATCAAAAATGCCGCTCCGCCTGCGGATGCAGAGTATTCCAAAGCATCCCCGGGTGCTCCCTGTGATGTGTCCGCTCCGATGGCGACACCATACTTCACCATGCCGAAACCTACAAGTCCCATGCATGCCTGGATGGCTGCTGTTCCTGCTTTGCAGGCGAATTCCATATCGACCGCCGTCATTGCAGGTGTAGCATCGATGGATTCTGCCACAATGGTCGCAGTCGGTTTGACCGCATAAGGATGGGATTCCGAACCGACATATACCGCTCCGATGTCCTGGGGGTCCACCTGGGGCACCCTTGCCATCATGTTCCTAGCGGCCTCTGTGGCGATGGTCACAACATCCTCATCGGGCGATGGGACCGATTTCTGATAGATCATCAGACCTTTTCCCATGCCTTTTCCGTCGACTCCCCAGATCCTTCCGATCTCCTCGGGTTTGATCCTGTAACGGGGAACATATGCTCCGTAACTTACGATTCCTACATCCATTCAATTCCCTTCCTTAAGTTTGTTCATTCTCTCCACTATCTCTTCCACCGAAAGAGTTGTTGATACGAGCGGTATGCCCTCCAATTTCGCCAGCTTGATAGCAAGCTGATCGGTCTCATCGGGACGCTGATATACCACCATCGCCGGTGTAAGGGGGTGTGCGCGGATGGCCACCATCGGAGAACGTCCGTAGTGGACATTCGTGAAAATAAGTGCCCTTTCGATGCTCCATCCGTATATCTTGAGGTAATCCTCAGAGCTAAGATTCAGTATCGCCTTTATGGAATCCACGATCGTGTATCCATATATCCTCTTCACAGGTGTCTTCTCCGTATTGAGGTTCTTTCCGTTTATTGCCTCGATGAACTTGTGTTCATCGACGCCCCCGGCAAATTCATCCATCGCCAAAATGCAGTCCATACGATAATCTGGCTGATATCTCGATATGACCAATGAACCCTTCTGAGCGTCCAGCTTTATGAAGGCCTCGACCATCTTTTTGACAACAGCAACACCTGGTGATTTTCTGCGTCCGGACTCATAATCGCTGATGACCGAATGCGAGATCCCCATGGTCTCTGCAAGTTCATGCTGCGAAAGTCCGAACTCCTCCCTCCATTTACGGATGGCCTTTCCGGGATCGGGGGATAAGGTGATCTCCCCGGCGATCTTTTCCTTTAGTTCGCCTACCATTGTCGGTAACAATCCATATCATTATTTAATGATGTCGAATCATCGATACGTCGATTAACGTAATCATAAAATATTGGAGAATCTCTTTTCGACAAGTTCCGTCCTTAATCTATCGACCACGGTCTTTATCACTTGCACCCGCGCATATTTCTTGTTGTTGCTTGGTATGACCGTCCAAGGCGCATAAGGGGTGTTGGTGGATGATATCGCACGATTCACGTATTCATCGTATTGGTCCCATTTCTCGCGATTGCGCCAATCATCATCTGTGAGTTTCCATTGTTTCAATGGGCATTGCGCCCTTTTATTGAATCTTTCAAGTTGTTCATCCGAAGAAATGTCCAACCAGAATTTTACAATGATAGTTCCGCTCCTGACCATCATGGCCTCCATATCGTTTATTTCCGACGCAGAACGTTCATACTCTTCTTTAGAACATAATTCCTCTATAGGCTCAACGATCATCCTTCCGTACCATGTACGGTCGAATATGGCCACATGACCTGCCTTCGGCATGGAACGACTGAATCTCCAAAGATGTGTATGTGCCAATTCCTCTTCGGTAGGGGCTTTGACCTGTCTCACGACATAGCCCTTCGGATTCAAAGCGTATGTGAGATGTTTTATGACTGACCCCTTCCCGGCGGCATCCCATCCCTCCAACCCTATGACCAGAGAGCGATTGCTTGCTGCAAGTACTGACTGAAGTTCGTAAAGCTTATCCGAATATTCGTCCAACTCCTTTTCATCGGAATATTTGACATGTAATTCGAGACCATCGCGGGGATTCGGATATCTCTCTTCCAATCTGACCTTGGAAGACCTCGTCCCTTTCAGATATCTCCCATTCAGACATTCCTTTATGATCTCGGCTGTCTTGATGACGGTTTTTCGGACCTCTCCCACTTCGATGACATTCCAAGGTGCATATTCCATATCCGTGGCCTTGAGCAGGCCCCCCGTGATCGTGGTCATGAACTTCACGGGATCGATCTTGTCCACAGACAGGAAGGTATTGTTCATGCATAGGGCCGGACAATAATCAGCACCGTACTTCTCAACATCCTCTGGTGTCGCATTCAAAAGGACCTTTATGACGAATGTCCCGTTATCGGTTAGATATCTTTCGAATTTGTTGCATGAATCTATCATCGTCTCGAAAGAGTTCTTATCACCGGTATAACGGTCGATGACCATGGAATACCATGATCTGTCATACAGGGAAAAAGCGCCCTTCGCAGGAGTGCCTTCAAGATAGTCGAAGATCAGTCTCGGCCCAGCGGTCTTGGGATCGAAATGATCGTATGAGACCCCTCTCGGTTCCAGACATCTGATTATCTCATTGATGACCCTGTTGATCACCCTGCCGCTGCTTCCCTCGAAAACCACCAGGACGGGTATGCCTGCGGTATAGAAATCCAGCTGTATACGATTCAGTTCCTCTGACAGCTCTTTGGGGATCAACGCTTCCATGATCGAAGTAATGACTTTCCAGTATTTTACACGAACGAACAATTATAAGACGCGAAGAACATATGCATCTATGTCTTGCAAAAAGGATGGACATTATTGCGCTATGTGCAACGAGATGGGCGATTTCGCTCCAAAAACTTTGACTGCCATCAATAAACTCGATCCTAGTTTCATGGAGACACTTCATGCCATGGATCGTTTCATGGTCGTCGACGGTCCGTTGGACAGGAAAACAAAGAGACTCATGGCCCTGTCATGTGTCTGTGTCAGAATGTGCGAGGATTGTGTATATCCTCAGGCAAGGGTCGCCAAGAACTTCGGCGCCACCAGAGAGGAGATCCTTGAGGCCATCAAGGTCGCTGTCCTTATCGGCGGAGTGCCATGCTGGTCATGCGCCAAGGAAGGGATCTCAAAACTGTTCGAAGAATGGGATGAGTGAACACTCACCAAAAAACCTTTTACCAAGAATATTTTTGATCAAATTGAAGACAATTTACAAATCTTCACACTATGTCCTTTATTGAAATCAAATAAAATATGCTCACTCTAGTGATCAGATCTCATTTAACGCCTCTACCGTATTGTCCGCGACCGCACTATGACGCTCTCTCAGCCAACGCACGAGCATATACGCGAAACATCCGCATATTATTCCGAGTATCGCACCGCCGAGTATATCTATCGGATAATGGACGAACAGATACAATCTAGAGAATGCGATCGCAGTGGCGAATATCAGTAGGATCAATGCTATCTTCTTCTCCTTGAAAAGCAACGCCACTGTCACCATCATGACCGATGACGATACATGCATCGAGGGAAAGGACGGACTTGAAGGTGTGGATATCAGTAATTCCATCGGATAATCCATGAAAGGACGCGGACTGTCGACCACATATTTTAGAGACATGCCAGAAAACTCTGAAATGACCCCTCCGACGAGGAATGTCACTCCCATCCAGCGATATTTTTTTGTAAAAAGGAACAAGAGACCGATGATGAACATCAATGTGCCGTAATTCATCGTTGATGTGAAGAAGGGCATGACTGCATCCACGGTCGGATTGCGGAGATTGTCCTGTATCCAAAGGACCACATCAAGTTCCACGCCCATAGCCCTCTCTACAACGTGTGCATAAATCATTGTATCGGTTCATTCTAATAACGACCGAAAAAGAATTAAGATTCAGGCCATATTCTCAAGCATTTGTCTAAGCTTAAGATAATGATTCTCTTCCAGTCCCTGCTCCAATGCAAGGCACCTGAGAATATCCTCTATATTCGCGTTGATGAAATCCTTCGCGGTCATGGAGATGTCATAATGGCTTTTGTCGATCGAGTTTATATTCTTAACAATGACAACAGCTGAATCCCTTTCCTGATCCTTCATGATTATCAGTCTGTTGAAACATCCTCTGCGATCGCCTCTGAATATTATTTCAGAACCGCATGTTCTCAACTCGATCTCGTAATCAGCATTAATGCAGTCAAATGTCATGTCATATCCCATCGATCTAATTTTTGGAGGAAGGGCCCTCCCTCTCGGAGTCCAGGGAGGACCTTAAGATGTTTTGAGCTTGCTGCTCAGAGGAAGAAAAATGTTTGAAATGAGAGTGGACCTCTCTCTGAAAAGTACGTATGCATTTCGTATATTTAATCTGTACGTATCATCCATCCATAACCATCCATACATTATATTACCATAACAACAGAATGTTCACCCTGCTCAAATTTCAAATATCATACGTATATACTAATGAACAGGAGACAGAGCAATGACCGGAATTGGCGACTGTACAAAGAAGATTCACACAGCTGAGGGCGAGATGACCATCTACAGCCTCAGGGAACTGGAGAAAAAAGGCATCATCAAAGACCTTTCCAAGATGCCCTATTCGATAAAGGTCATCGTAGAAGGACTCCTAAGACAGGATGACGGCATACTGATCACCGATGAGGATGTCAGAACGATAGCTTCTTGGGACCCGAAAGGGAACACCGACAGCGATATACCATGGATACCCGCGAGGGTCCTTCTTCAGGACCTCACCGGCGGGGCCGCTGTCACCGACCTTGCATCCATGAGGGAATCGGTCGCCGCCATGGGAAAGGATCCCGAACTCATCAATCCCTTAGTGCCTGTCGACCTTGTCATCGACCATTCCATCCAAACAGACTTCGCTGGCTGTGATGATGCGCAGGAACGCAACGAGGAATTGGAATTCCAGAGGAACAAAGAAAGATACGCGCTTTTCAAATGGGCACAGAAATCCTTCAAGAATTTCCGTGCGGTCCCGCCGGGGAACGGGATATGCCATCAGGTCAACCTTGAATATCTTTCACCTCTGATCCACGTCGTAAAGAAGAACGGTAAACTCATAGCTTATCCTGACTCCTGCTTTGGAACAGACTCCCACACCACACAGATCAACGGACTCGGTGTCGTCGGATGGGGTGTCGGCGGCATAGAGGCTGAAGCAGTAATGGTCGGACAGCCATCCTACATGAAACTGCCAGATGTGGTCGGATTCAAATTAGTGGGAAAATTATCGCCAGGGGTGAACGCTACCGACCTTGTCCTCACCGTCGTCCAGATGCTCAGGAAGAAAGGCGTTGTAGGAAAGTTCGTGGAATTCTACGGCCCTGGATACAAGAACCTTTGCCTCGCCGACAGGTCCACAATCGCAAATATGGGACCGGAATACGGCGCGACGATGGGATACTGTCCTATCGACGAGAAGACAATAGATTATCTAAAACTCACAGGAAGAGATCCTAAACACATCGATGCAGTGGAGAAATATGCCAAAGAGCAAACACTTTGGTACATCGATGAGCCGGAATACACCGACACATTGGAACTCGACCTTTCGACAGTGGAGCCGTGCCTTGCCGGACACAAGAGACCTCAGGACAGAATCCCCCTCTCCAAGATGAAAGAGGAATTCGACAACGCTCTCAAGGCATTGAACGTAACTCACAGGAAGATGCCTATCGGAGGCATGATGGGGGACGGTTCTCTTGCCATAGCGTCCATAACCTCGTGCACCAACACTGCCAATCCATCCGTGATGATCGCCGCAGGACTGGTCGCAAAGAAGGCATATGAACTCGGACTGAGGCCCAAAGATTACGTGAAAACATCACTCGCACCCGGCTCCAGGGTAGTGACGGAATATCTCAAGGACTCTGGACTTCAAGAATATCTTGACAAGATGGGATTCCAATGCTGCGGATACGGATGCATGACATGCATAGGCAACAGCGGACCGCTCTCAGACAAAGTGAGCAACACGATAAAGGCCAATGACCTGGTGGTCGCCGCGGTAGCATCCAGCAACAGGAACTTCGAAGGACGCATACATCCGTTGGTGAAGGCCAACTACCTTGCATCGCCCCCGCTAGTCGTCGCATTCTCCATCGCAGGACGCGTGGATATCGACATGAACAAAGAACCCCTCGCACATGTCAAAGGAAAGGACATCTACCTCAGGGATATCTGGCCATCCGACGAGGAGATCCAGAAGATCAACGATAAATATGTCACATCCGAGACCTTCACCAAGAAATACAAGGACATCTTCAAAGGCTCCAAAAGATGGGAGGACATAGTCTGCGAGGACTCCCCGCTCTTCAAATGGGATGAAGGATCCACCTACATCAAGAATCCACCGTTCTTCGATGAACTCTATGATGAACCGGATATAATGGATGTGGAAGGCGCGAGATGCCTTGTCAAATTGGGAGATTCCATAACCACTGATCATATATCTCCCGCTGGAGAATTCGGACCTTCGTCCGATGCCGGAAGATATCTTATCTCCCTCGGAGTGAAAGAAGAGGATTTCAACTCATACGGTTCAAGAAGAGCGAACCATGAAGTCATGGTCAGAGGAACATTCGCAAACATCAGACTCAAGAACCAGCTTACACCTGGAAGGGAGGGGAGTTCATCCGAATATTTCCCGGAGAAGAGACAGGACACCATATTCGAGGTCTCCAGATTGTACTACGAGGATATGACGCCGCTGATAGTCATCGCAGGCAAGGAATACGGTACTGGCAGTTCCAGGGACTGGGCGGCCAAAGGACCTCTCCTACTGGGCGTGAAAGCTGTTATAGCAGAATCCTTCGAAAGGATCCACAGGTCGAACCTCATAGGCATGGGCATCGTGCCCTTGCAATTCCTAGAAGGGCAGAACCCAGAGATATTGAAGCTCAATGGGTCGGAAACATTTGACATTGATCTTTCCGAACTTGAACCCAGAGGATACGTCAGGGTCACAGCTTACAGGGACGGACAGAAACTCGAGTTCGATACCCTATGCAGAGTTGACGTCCCCATCGAAAAGGAATACATCGCCAACGGCGGTATCCTGCAATATGTACTCAGAAAGATGATCTAAACTCTTTATGGGGCAACGTCCCCTACAATCTTTTGATGATTAGATTGCCATAAAATAGAGGACAATCACAGACCGTTCTTCGTACGTTCAATATAGTCATGCTGTAATTTTACCGGGATCTCAAAATCGGAAAAACATATTTCGCCTAAAGATCTTACCGGCATTATGCCAAACACCGAATTTGTAATGAAACAAGAATCAAAATCGATTACATCCTCGGGCAATATTGCGGTAACAGACACGTCATAATTCTCAATTATGTACTCCCTCATTATACCTGGCAAAATACCGCATGATATAGCAGGAGTTATCATTTTTCCCTTCCTGCAGAAGAATATGTTGCTGGTAGAACCTTCGCATATCTGTCCCTTGAAATTCAGAAAGATCGGCTCTTCAAAACCTAAGGACGCGGCCTTGCGCTTCTCGAATATGTTATCTCCATATTGTAGACTCTTGATGTATGTGAAAATGGAGGTCTCGTTCCTAATCACAGAGGAGTAGCACAATCTGAAGCCTTGCCTGTAATTCTCCGGTGTGTACGCAAATGCCCTATCTGTGAAGTCAATGTTCTTATCTGATACGCTCACTTTTAGGACCCTTCCGTCAAGATGACCGTCGGAAACCACAACATCGAGATCATTTTTTGAGATCCTATTCTCGATCCCCAATGTCTCAAGAGCAGATGTAATCCTATCGATGTGTCTCTCTGCCATAACGCATCTTCCCTTGTGCACATACATCGTCTCAAAGGCACCTAGACCGAAATAATATCCTTCATCGAACTCCATATCATCACTCCAATGATTCCAGCATCGCCTTGGCCTTCTGCAGGGTCTCCATATATTCCTCTTCCGGATCGGACTCGAATGTTATCCCTCCGCCGACACCTATCGTATACGCGCCATCCTTGTGTACCATCGTCCTTATGGCTATGTTCATAGTGGACCTTCCGGGAGACAGTATGCATATCGTTCCGGTGTATATTCCTCTTCTGCGGTCCTCTAGATCGTCTATGTACTTCATGGCATTCTGCTTAGGTGCTCCCGTAACAGATCCTCCCGGGAACATACAGGACACGATCTCACCGACCGTCACACCCTCCCTGACGATACCGGATATCTCCGATACTGTATGAAAGACCGTCGAGTATTCCTCGGGGATCATGAATCCTTCGACTTTGACACTTCCTGGAACACAAAATCTGTTCAGGTCGTTGCGTTCCAGATCGGATATCATCAAGAGTTCGCTGCGTTCTTTGTCGGAAGACCTCAATTTTTTAAGATTCTCCGCATCCGTCTGCGGATCACCTGTTTTTGGAACCGTGCCCTTGATGGGGCGTGTTCTGATCCTGTTGTCCTTTATCTCTGCCAATAGTTCCATCGATGAGGATATTATCTGTATCCCTTCAATATCCATATATGCGCCGAAAGGAGAGGGACTTATCTTCCTTAGCCTCAAGAATGTCCCGAAAGGATCGGAATCAGACCTCACTTCCATGGTGTGGGTCATGTTCATTACGTACATCTCGCCGTCTATCATCAATTCCTTTGCTTTCATGATGGATCTCAAATAATCTTGTTTCTTAACATCGGACACGAGCCTGTATCCTTTACCGCGGGGTATCGTATGATCTCCAACTGAACTGATGATCCCCATGATATGATCAATCTCTGAATCTGGATCTTTGACACGACCATTGCAAAATACTTCCGTTGTTTTGTTTAGATGATCTTCCACTATGACTACATCGAATCTTATGAGAACACATTCTGGCACATTGTTCTTATTATATTCTGAACGAATTCCCATGATGCTTGATCCGTGATCATACGAGATGTACCCCATCAAACAATCCGCGAATGCTGGCGATCGATCACATGATCCGATCTCATTATCCATTTCATCCAGGAAGGTCGTACCTTTCATAGTTCCATCGACCTTGGTAAAATCTTGAAAAACAATTGTTCTGTATGGTATCAGCCCAATGAAAGAAAAACGTCCCAGATCATTTCTCATTGAAGAGTCCAAGAACACTGTATTCTGACGATCGATACGTGAATATATGTCAATTATCGGAACATATGCATCGAGTCTCTTTCTTATCATTCTCTCCACCCCTTTGCTATATTGATGAAATTCTCAATTATCTCTTTTCCATATTCGGTCATGAAAGATTCCGGATGAAACTGCACTCCGAATGTAGGATGGGATCTGTGAGATACGGCCATTATGCCGCCTGTTTCATCAACAGCATCAATATTCATACACGCTGGAACAGTTATTGGGTCCACACACAGGGAATTATATCTTGTCACAAATATATCATCTGGTATTTTTGTGAATAGACCTTTTCCGTTGTGATGTATCGGTGTTACCTTTCCATGCATCGGCACAGTTCCGTTGATTATATTGGCACCGAATGCCGAACATATCGTTTGATGTCCCAGACATACTCCCAATATGGGTATTTGACCAGAAAATTCCATGACAGAACACAAAGAAACGCTTTCTTTCGATGGTCTTCCTGGACCTGGTGAAAGTATAAGCCCTTCAGGAGACTGAGACCTCACAATATCAAGAGATACACGATCTTCACGAATGACTACGACCTCATTTCCTAATTCTTCGATACATGATGACAGATTCATGACATATGAGTCAAAACTATCAACTATCAAGAACACATTTGACCACAATACAAGATGATTGGAAATAATTTATCCTCATTTATATCCCTGCGAAATAGACAACCATAGTCGATTTGACTCGCCCTTTCAAGATCGCAACATCGCTATTACCTTGAATGGTAAATCTTAAATCAATATTAACACCAAGATGAAAAACTCGCTTATTTTCGAATAATATTCTACTGAATGATCTGCCAGACCATGATAATAATTGACCAAATTTCATATTGAAATTGATTATAAATATGAACAAATTCAAAAAATACAGCTTTTTATGCTGTTAATAAAGCCAGACATTTATGGTAAAAGCCGTTTGTTTTAAATCTAGAACCCGTTTACTAACTGCCTATTCATTAATTCACATCGATAGGAAGATGGAGGAAGTGTATGAGAAAAAGTAAAGTATTACTGGCGGCAATAGTACTAACAGCCTTATTGATGTTAGTACCCGCTTATTCATCTGTCACAAGCGATGCTTCGACAGCAAATGATAATGAACAAACAACAAATTTGGAAAATATTTTAGGAATGAATGAAGAAAAGATCCTTGGATTGACATCTGTCATCACTGAAGGCGCATTCTACGCCACAACAGAAAGTGATGGCACAATCATTTCAGAGGTCATTACTATAGCTAACGGCGAAAAGGAAATGCTCCCTGAGAGCCTTACCTTCGAATCCGGCGGAAAATACATTGTAGAATCCGGCGGAGCCATAGGCATCAACATGAACGTCGATATAAACGCAGAAGGAGAGATCTTCAATTTTATGGAAGGATCTACCCTCTACATATATACTGAATCAGAGAGCGAAGATGTCTACCTGTACACATATTACTTTGACAGTGATACAGCCGTGTACTTGGATGGAACATTCGTGTCTTCAATTGAATACAATATTGCTACCGACAACGGTATGGAAGCCACAGCAACTGTCGATATCTACCTCGCCAATGGCACAGTTTTAGGTATCGATGATATCAGAATGACATCCAACGGCGTGTCCAGCATTAAGGCGGAAATGAGCCTTACAATACCTGAAACAGTATTATCTCAAATCACAGAACAAGATTATATGGGTGCGGTGCAGGCAGCGGCCACAGACTCACCCGTACTTGACCTTGACATTACAATATCGGCGAATCTGACTATCGCTATTGACGATACGATCATAAGCTACGAAGAAACCGACGCATTCAATGTACATTTCGAAGTACCTTCAGATCTTAGCAGCAGCTGTCTGACGATCGAAGGATCCTCCGATATCTCCATGAAATCCGGCAGTGATATCAGCGTGACCTCTGAGACCGATATGGCCCTGAACATTACATGTGAGAACATGATCGAGTACCTGAGATCATTGGATAGCCTCGAGACCGCAGACACTTCAGACCTTACACCTTACATTGAAGGAGAGGTCTCCTCAAAAGGAAGCCTTGACGTCAACTTACAAGAAGATGCAGGTAGCATCGTAATAAAGAACATGGACTTCGAAACATCGATGACCATTGACAGCGAAACAGGATGCGTATGCACATCCCAATTCACCTGCGACAGCATTGAGATAAAGGACGAGGACGACCAGACCTTCACCGTGGAAAACATCAACATGAAAGGGGATTTCTCCATCAATGCTGACTGGGTACCAGGAATGATAGATGTTCTCATGGAATATTATGAGACAGGAGAATTTGACATCGACATGTTCATCTCCGCGTTAGAGGAGATCGTTGGCGAGGGCAATTCCTCCATCACGATCGGCAGCATCTCGACCTACATGGCAACCGATGACCTCACCGAAAATCTCGTAATAGAGAACCTCAAAGCAACTGGTGAAATATCATTCAGTGCTGAGACAATCTCATTTGAAGGCAGCCTTAGCATAGGAAGCATCGAATATACTGAGATTGAGACCTATGAATCTGAGACATATGAATATAACTTCACACTGAAGAATTTCGTTTTGGAAGGCACTGTGGTCATGGACTCTAATGATGTCTCTGAGGAATCGGACCTTCTGACATTTGAAGCCGAGATATCGATCGGAAACATGGTCTTGAACGATAATGATGAAATGTCCGTATCAATATCGAACGCCTCAATGGCTGTCGACGGTACAATTAACTACGACTCTGAGAGCAGTGAATATGTAGCAGACATGACCGCGAACGTATCGATCGGCGATTTCAAGAGAACCATCTCATATGAGAATGAAGGATCCGTAACAGAGATCAAAAATCTCAAACTCGTCCTTGTGTTCAATGACGTGGATATAATGTCCTTGATGGAAGGTGACTGGACAGTACTCTACAACTCTTTGGATGTTGGCGAGAGCAGCATAACTGCAGATCAGATCCAATACTCCGTCCACAATGTGACACTTACTGCAAAGAACTTGTCAGGATCGGTCGATGCCGAGGATACGATCACTCTTAAGGCATCATCCTTTACAATGACAGGAAACCCAGATGTATCCTCTGCAAAGACGATATCTGTTAACCTCAAAGATATAGAGATAGTACTGACAGGATCGTCACTATCTGAATTATCGATCGAATTCAGCGGATCAACGACCATCAACTATATGGACGGCAGTTCGATGACAGTGAGTGCCACCGATGCTGTCATCAGTCTCGTCGATATCGATGATGTCACATACTTCGAACTGGAATCAGGATCTGTAGAGATCACTACATCCGGAGGTCCAGTGGACATCGGAATGTACATCGCTGTTGCGGACGGGGCCGAACTCACAATGAAAGGAACGGACCTCGAAGTATCAGCACTATATGTCTATGAAGGCGCTGATATCGAAGGCGCAATAAGCACTTCATATTACTTCGTCGATGAAGAGAACGGATATGATCTGGACTTCTCAGAATCATATTACAATGGATGCCTGCCACAGATAACCTACACTTCTTCAGAAATAACCGTTGAGATGTACCCGAACACCGGATACTCTGTGATTGACCCCTACGAAAGCGGTGTGACATATACGGTTGACAGTTTGGGAGTGGCTACGGTCACTGGAAAACTGGGCGCTGTAACTGCCACTGCAACTGCGATCGAATACGCATTGATCATCGACGGTACTCAATATGGTTTATACACCTATGGCGAATTAGTTGAATTGGATATCCCTGTCATAGCAGGTGCCGAGTTCATATGCTATAAGGACACAACCGGAAAGACCATCGGTAACATTTACGACGATACTGTATACTTCTACATGCCAGCAGAAGATTACAGCATAACAACTGTATGGGGCAACCTTGTGGAAGCCTCTGCTGAAGAGACCGTTGTTGTCGATAACGAATCCTTTGCGTTCGGAATGCCTACTGAAGAAGGTACGTACATGTTCAAACTGAGCAACGGCGTAATGGTCGAGATTGAATATTATTCCATGGACAGCGAAGTTATCCGTTTCACAGCAGAGAAGTGGAACGAGAAGTGGTCCGTAGAAAATGCCCAGGTGTATTCGATGGACCTCATCGGCGCATATGATGCCACGGTGTACATCCCTGTATCGATGGACAACCCCACGGTTTACCATGTCGATGAATATGGAAGGATCGTAGAGGTCTTCAGCGAAAGAATTACGATCGACGGTGTTGAATATGCAGTATTCGACGCTGACGAATTCTCCTTCTACTTCGTAGCAGACAACCAGACGTCCAACAACAATACCCTTTGGGCAATTGCAGCCGCGATTGTAGTCATCGTCGTAGTTGTCGGAATAGCAGCATACTACATGCATAAGAAGAAGGCATCAGCTTAAACCCTAAACTCCCGGGTCATTTTGACCCGGGTTAATTTAATATTATTTTTGAACGACTTTGTCAGATCAATTTGTCTTGCGACATATCAGAACAGGACACATGGCCATTCTTGCAACCTTCTCAGCTACGCTCCCCATCAATGCTCTTGCGATGTTGGTACGTCCCAGGGAACCGCATACCACAAGACTGTAATGTGCACTTTCCTCTACAATTACCTCGGCAGGATGACCGTAGAGAACCTTGAAATCTACTTTGATGCCTCTGTTCTCTGCTTCATCCTTAACAAAAACAAATGCATCCTTTGAAACGGTCTCCCCTAGATGCTTGATATCCTCGGCCGATGGCATATCTGGAACTATTGTAGAATAATAGTCAGAATCAAAGACATAGAGCGCTGTCACAGAAGAATTGTTGTTCTTTGCGATGTTCAATCCTATCCTCACTGCGTTCATGCTGTTCTGGCTTCCGTCAGTTGCTATCAGGATCCTGTCGAACTCCTGTTTGAATTCTTTATCACTGACCGTTCTATCAGATGACATTACCGGATTCTTCCCTACAGGCATTCTGATCAAGGACGCAACTGAACATACGACACAAACGATCAAAGCGAATATTCCTGCATATAGAAATGCCTGGGTATACGAGTTCGAAGCCTCTACCACAGGAATGATCGCCAAAGATGACGCAAAGATACCAATATTGAATGCGACGGAATAACCGCCCATTATCTTACCAGAACCTCCCGCCTGAGAAATATATGAAAGCCTCCCGACAACGGTTAGCGTTACAAGTCCCATTCCTATGCCTATCAATGCCATTGATACAATTATAAGTGCCAGATCAGTAAAATTCAATAAACAGAAACCTACACCTACGGTAGCGAATGCAACACTGTAAGCAGAGATGTCGTTCAACTTGCGTGAAGAACGTGAATATAGAAGACTGAATGCTGCTTGGGACACACCTAAGATACCCAGAAGAAGTCCGCATACGAACAGATTGGAACCAATGTCCACAATGTGGTATGGCAGATTTGTGGGAAGGATGAACATCATGAACATAGCCAGGAAGATCATGAGATAGCAGAGTGCCATCTTTCTTCCCTTGTTGGTTATTATTGCTTCGGGAAGCACCTTCTCATTTATTTCCACACGTACAGGCTCCCTAACTGAAACGATGGCCAGCAACAAGATCGGTATGCCTATTAGATATATCAGGAACGGCTCATTCCATCCTACATCCGCCAAAGCTCCACCAACGGATTCCAATAGAAGAACGCCTGCGCCCATAGCAGCCGACTGCAATGCTATGATTTTCACCCGCTGGGCGCCCTCATAGTATTCCGCTATTAGTGCAGTAGTTGCAAGAGATATTCCTGCAATACCGATACCGAGTATGAAACGGACCATCAAGATAGAGCTTAAGGAATCCAAAAAGAACCCGGCAACTCCTGCTATCGTGAAAATCACCAAAGAAACCAAGAATATCTTGGCCTTACCAAAACGGTCTGCAAGATAACCTATCCCAAAACCTGTGATCGTTACTGCCAATGCAGGAAGCGTGACAACAAGAGACACTGCCAATTTTGAAGCATCGGGAAATGCCTTGCTTATCGGTTCTAATGCAGGCGCCACAGCAGCCGCACCCATCAATATCATCATGGATGCGAACATTATTGTTACAAGCGTCACTTTGTTAGGTCTAAATTGTTTATTGCTCTTTGACATATGGATTGGTCGAAAGTAGAGACATATTTCAGTATAACTGAACAGTGCCCATACAAAATCGCACACCCTTCATATATTGAAATCACAAAAATACCCATAAATGATCGATACTGAACATATTCAATTTTAAATTCAAACAAAGATGCGCGGAAAGAACCTTTCGAAAAATCATGAAATTATCATCAAATCCGATCAATCTGACACTGTTAATAAACTGACAAAATAACACCACTTCGAAACGGATCTATCGGTAATTTCTGCAAATACACAGTTCCACAGATGCATTTATATATAAGCATAACAAAGGAGTGTTGGAATCTAAGGTAATCTGTGAAATCAACAGATCGTTTTATTTTCGTCACCAAGTGATATAATGACTTCAAGTTTCACAGATCTGGGCATACCAGAAAGTATAATTAAGGCAATGAATGAAATGGGCTGGACCGAGCCCACACCTGTTCAGGTGGAAGCCATTCCGATAGGAATGTCAGGTTACGATATGTTCGCACAAGCACAGACCGGAACAGGAAAAACTGGAACCTACGGGTCCATCGTCCTCGGACGCACCAAATCCGGCTGTAAATCTCCATCGATCCTAACACTAGTACCCACCAGAGAACTGGCCAATCAGGTTGCAGAAGAGATCGATAAACTTTCCATATACACCGGCCACAAAACAGTCGCAGTTTATGGTGGAGTTAGCATAGAGAACCAGATAAAAAAGCTCAGAAAGGGTGTTGATATGATAATCGCCACTCCCGGAAGGCTAAAGGACATAATGAACAGGAACGAGGCAGACCTCTCCAAGATATCGATTGTCGTCCTTGACGAAGCAGACCGTATGCTGGACATGGGATTCTCCAGAGACCTGGACTTCATTCTCGGCAGGGTGCCCAGCAAAAGGCAGACACTCATGTTCTCAGCAACAATGTCGCCTGAGATTAAGAAACTGACCGATCACCAGATGAAGGATCACAAAGAGATACTGGTCTCCAAGGATGAGCCGACCGTGGAACTCATAAAACAATACTATGTGATGACCACAAAAGATACTAAACTCGATGAGCTTTGTAATATTCTGGATACCCGCAACCCCAAGACGATCGTCTTCTGTCACACAAAACGCAGGGTTGACCAACTTACCAAGAAACTGACCGCTGCGAATTACTATGTCAGCGCAATTCACGGCGATGTGCCCCAGAACAGAAGGGAGAAGGCCATCAAGAACTTCAAAGATGGAACCATAAATGTGCTGGTCGCAACAGACGTAGCGGCGAGAGGACTCGACATCAAGGATGTGGACTGTGCCGTAAACTATGACATGCCCACAGACCCGGAGACCTACGTACATCGTATCGGCCGTACTGGCAGAGCCGGAAAAAGCGGTATAGCTGTAACCTTCGTCCTCGGTGAAGAGAAAGGGGACATGAAAGGAATAGAGCGTCAGGTCGACAAAAAAATACCAGTTCTGGATATGTCGGCATTCGATGACATAGATAATGCTGAGCCCACCCCCGTTGTAGAACAACCGGTCGCTGTTCAAGCCACAAGATCCAATATGAGATCCCCCAGCACAAGACCTACCGTAAGGCCCAGTGTAAGAGCTGCAAGCGAACCCCGGACCGATAACAGGAGATCGAACAGGAACACCAGAGATGATGACAAGGTGTCCATGGAGATCTGTCTAGGAAGAGTAGATGGCATAGAGAAATCTGAACTTTGTGAATTCATAAAGAAAAAGGGATCACTAAGATCCATCGATATCGGAAGGATCACCCTCAACGAAAGGAAATCCTTTGTAGAGATCGATAAGGACAAAGCAGATCTGGCCGTATGCTATCTCTCCAAATGTAGCTATGAGGGAAAGCCTCTGCAGGTCCGCATGATGCCAACCAAAATGGCAACCACACAGTGAACTAAAAACCAATTGAAACTCCTGACCCCTTCCGACCGCGTTATAACTGATCGGTGAGGGTCAGGACAATCCCGAAATTTTAATATCAGAACAGGAATCAGCATTCGTGGGCCTGTGGGGTAGCTTGGTATCCTTGTAGGTTCGGGACCTATTGACTCCGGTTCAAATCCGGGCAGGCCCACTCATTGTATTCCCCAGCATCACATTTTAAACACAGATTGTTTTAATCGCATTAACTTTTTATTTAGGCGATTCTACTATAATGCACCTTAACTATAATTAATGTCTATCTTTAACTCATTATACTATACATATTGATAAATTAATTATCATTTTTATATCAAGTAATATAATAATGTATATAATATATGATTAATTGTCTAATACTATGCCATGACCTTGGTTATGGTCCGTCTCTTGTATGAGGAAGAAAAATGAGATTAGAGGACGAGATCAGAGAAACAGCAATAAAAAACGGATTCCAACTATTCGGAGTAGCAGATATTGAAAAACTGGAAGAGATCGAATTCCCTGAAGGACGTGGACTCGAGAAACCTTCAGAATTCATGAAAAAAGCTGGAATAGAGGGTGCCAGATCAATAATAATCTTAGGTATGGTGATATGGGACGAGGGCATGAATTCTGCCGTCAACGCTGTAGGTGGAGACTTCAGCGGCGGAGCCACTGAATACTACAATCTATACTACGAAGCCATCGAGACACGTGGATGGAGGATCAGCGATTGGATCTCCCATGAAAAAGGATTCAGAACGGTCCCGTCTTTGACCGTACATCTGAAACTTGCAGCCCATTTAGCAGGATTGGGGTTCATCGGCCATAACACCCAGATAATAACCCCAGAATACGGGCCCCGCATACGTTGGATCGCATTATTCACCACAGCAGACCTTGAAAAAGGCGAACCGTTCACCAGGGACCTATGCGCTGAACAGTCTGCCTGTAGGAACGGTTCTCTATGTGTAAAAGCGTGTCCCTATCGTGCGATAATCCCCGGCCCCTCTCAGGGAGTGGAACCAGGAAAGAAGGTCGATTATGATGGATGCGTGGTTGCTCATGAATTCGATCCCAAACCAGACAAGAAATGGGAGAAATACATACGCAGGATCACAGAACGCGGATTCATGGAATGCACAATATGCAATACGGTCTGCCCATATGGTAAGATAATCGATGAGAAGATCGCTCCTAAAAAACAAGGATTGTGATTAGCCTAGGATATCAGCTTTGCTTTGAACAAATACTGAATAAACTCGAATGAAACTTAAAACAATTTCAAACCTTTTAACCAACAACCATCCTTAAGATCGTCTTATCAAGATAGTATATGCATAAATTTACCTGTAGGCACGATCACAGACCTCATAAAAGAGTCTGTTTCCTTCTGATATGTGTCATATACAGTAAAAAAAATTCTTAATGATGTTTACTTTAATAACGGTTTAAGACCGGACTGCGATGAGAATTTCACAGAAGATAACAAGAATATCAACGCTGCAACAACAAACGGTATTCCGATAACGTAATATTTCGCATCTCCTCCAAAAAGAGGATAGAATGTGATAGCAAAAAAGAGCAAGAAGACGCCGACACTTTTCAACTTCTCACCTCTGAAATACAATGTAACCGCAGAAATAAAGAACACAACACCGAATATTACATCGACCAATTCCACATCTGATTCTCCAAAAATCAATTGAGATATTGAAAAAGAAAGAGCACTGACGCCGAATAACATCATAGGTATTCCGATGGCGAATTCTCCCTCTCTTATAGCACAGAACGAAAGCATCAAGACAGATATTGAAAGTATGATCTTTGCTATATTGTATGAGTTGTATCCCGCAGTAGATAGGGCTATCACACTATCCAGATACCATATGCCCACAATAAGACAGGTTATACCCAGAACGAACATCCCAACCGATTCGGTGATTATGACGTGTACAGGATTGTGATCCACGGCATTGGGAGATATCTCTGCAGCCATCAACTGTACCGCTGCATAGGAGGACATCATTATACCCGAAAAAAGGAACATCACTCCTTCTATCGGCCAACTCGTCAGTAAACCTGAAAATATCATACCTATTCCTGAAGTGACCACCGATATGAAAAGTACCCAATCCTTATTCCGCCACAACTGCATTGCTATCACCAACATAGCAAACCCGAATGTCAGGTCAATGATCGATAACCCTACCTGACAATATATCAAATACGTCACAGCAAAGCTTAGAGAAGAAATGCCTATCAAAAAAAGCACAAGACCTTCCAAAAACACCATATTACGCAAAGCATAAGCTGCATAGATCAAGACGATGACAGACAACACCATTTTGACAACATTATATGCGTATGTATCGATAGGCATGAATTCCCAAATTTGATTTGTGTAATGGACACCCATAAAAAAGATCAATATCCCAGCAAATAAAAAACCGGCAATATGGACCGTCATACATGGGGTCGTATAATTTTGGGAATCTGATTCTACCATTATTTGGTATCCGAATCTCAAGGTTATAATTTTAACCCCTTGATATTAACATCCTGGTATCAATGAACCGTGCATTTCAAACAATAAAGATTTAAAAAACTCTTGATAATAAGTTTTAATAAGTCACTCGTATAAGCACCCCCATTACATGTTTTGGTTACCCCTTGTACTCGGAGCAGCCGCCAGCGTTTCGGTGGCAGTAATCATCTCCAAGTTCATCTCTGATAGTGTGGACCCGAAAGTAGCTATGTCCATCAGGGGTTTTGTAGTACTCTTGATGGTGGGGTCTGCAGTATTGATCAGCGGCAAATTCGAAGGCATACTCAGCATACCGATGTATTCTCTGCTATTCATTGTATTATCGGGAGCGGCCTTGGCATGGGCCCGCATATTCTACTTTGAAGCATTGGTGCAGGGTGGCGCGGGGAAGGTCTCTGCAGTGAATAAGACCAGCGCTTCTCTCGCGATTTTAATGGCATTCATATTCCTCGGAGAAGAACTGACGTATGCCACAGTACTTTCCGCAATACTCATCATTACGGGCGCTGCATTAACAATAAAAGGCGACAAGAATGCTAAAGAAAAATGGTTGATGTTGGCAGTATTCAGCGCCATTTGCGGTGCTGCCTACTCAGTTCTCGGAAAACCAGGAGCAGCAGATGTGGATCCCTTTCTAGCCACAGGACTTCGTGCAATAGTATTCTTCATGATCACCTTTAGTGCAGTATATGCTGCGGGCGAAAAGGTAAACTTGAAGAAAATCGGAGACTATGATAAAGGATTGATAATCATTTCCGGAGTTTTCTTCGGCCTCTCTTGGCTCACCCTGTATTATGCAGTACTCGTGGGTCCTGCAGGAACCGTATCTGTTCTTGACAAACTGAGCTTACCAATAATAGTTATATGCTCATACTTCCTCCTCAATGAAAGATTAGATAAACGGTCCTGGATCGGAATACTAATTATGACGATAGGAATACTCGCACCGTTGCTAGATCTTATATGATACGTCACAACAATCATCAGAAAATTACAACCATATAAAATGCCAAGTGAATATAATACGACCGAATGAGATCACATGACCACAGATTTTCCTGCTTCAGAAGTTGCAATAATTATAATATCGATTATTGGACTAATCATCGGAACTGCATTTTTGATACGTTCTGGAAAAATAATGCCCAAAGGCCCCCGTAGATGAACTGTTTTTAAATTTTATATTTACTTTGAATATCTAATAAAACTAAGATATTTCAAAAACTGTAATATTCAAAATTTCTTTACAGGATGACGTATCACAGTCCTCATCTTTGACGGGTCGCATTTGCGTGCATCACTCAAATAGATCTCATGATGACGGCGTTCTTTCGTAATATCAACATCGTATCCATTAGAACCAGCATACTGATCCATCATCTTGATCGTTGCAGGTTCATCATCATAAGGCCCTAAATGCATACATTGCACACATGGTCCCTCATTGTATGTAATGAATTGAACCTGAGAATGATCAGATCTCTTTTTTCTTGTCACTTCTTCCAACGCCCATTCAAAATCCTCCCTTTTGACAAAATCTGGAAGTCTTATCATCGATATCCAATTGAATTCTTCCTTTCTTAGATAACCCACGCCTACAATGTCGTCCATCCACCACAATCCTTCCAATGGCGGTACCACATAATCGAAGAACCCCTTCATTTCGTGACCTGCTTTACGACTCATCTTAATTGTAAAAGCAACACTGTAAAGCATACCTATGGCTTTCTCGTAATCTCCGCCCTCTATATTGGGATCGCCTTTTCCCCTTACTGAAATGAAATTCATTGACGGGATGTCTATGATCTCCGGTCTGTTCCGAGGCATATAGAACTCTTTGTATTCTTTCTTGTAATCAAATGTCATTACAATATACCGTACCGTGCAATGAACTCAGATTTTTATAATCATTCGCATAAGTCCTCTGATCTGAAATGAACAAACAAATTTACACTCTTTTCTGACATCTATTATTCCTTTTTACAAATTTTTAAACAACCATTTTGTCATTTGTATTGTATGTATGAAAGCCAATTTATTGCATATTGATAGGTATAAATATGTGCAATAACTCAAAGAATTATGAGACGGTTCGACTATTCATTTCTCAACAAACGGGTCATAGACTCTGAAATGTTGGACCGTATCTTGAATATACAGAAACTAAAGATCATGACCGACGAGAGAAAGAAACAGTTCCCGTCCGTTTTCAAAGAATTAGAATCGACATCAATACTGCAATCTGTGAAATGGTCCAACATCATGGAAGGGATAGTGGTTACAGACAAACGTATTGCAGAGATCGTCCAACACAACAGTTGTCCTTCAAACAGTGATGAAATGGAAATTGCTGGATACCACGATGCGCTCGTGAAGGTACATCAAGAGTATGAGCTATTGGACCTCGATGAGAATACCATCTTGGATCTTCAGAGGATCATGACCTCATATATCCCCGAAAAGAACATCGGATACAGAAAAGAAAACAACCCTGCTCCTGAAAACAACCCCTACAGCAACAGAAGCATGAGACTCAAACCGATACCTGCGGATGAAACAGAAGAAGCCGTACATCAATTACTGGTGGCATACAACTCCGCAAAGGATGATGATGGCATCAACACGTTCTTAGTGATCCCTTGCTTCATCTTAGACCTTATCTGCATACATCCCATGTCTGAGGATAACAGAAGACTCTCAAGACTGGTCTCGATATTGATCATGTACAAAGAAGGCCTCGATATAGGAAGGTACATATCTTTCGAAGAACAGATCAATCGTTCAAAAGATGAATACTATGCAGCACTAAAAAGATCATCCGAAGGCTGGCACAAGAACAACAACAATTATCTTCCGTTCATATACAATTTCATCAACATAATATACCAATGCTACAAAGAATTGGATAAACGCTTCAATGTCATCGGGGATAAAAAGGTCAACAAGACAAATCGTATAGAGGCCGTGATAATGAACAACGATCTTCCGATATCAAAGAAAGAGATATGCGAACTACTTCCGGACGTTAGTCCGACCACGGTGGAATCAGTATTGTCCAGAATGATGGTGGATGGAACAATAAGAAAAATAGGCGGCAACCGTAATGCGAGATACAAAAAGGTCACAAACCAATTATAAAACAACAATATCATGCAATGATCTCGATAAATCAAGGAAACAATTTTTAAAACAGTAATTCGATCATCAAACATGACCTCACCAGAAGAACCAAAGATCACTGTAACAAAGAATGGTCCCTATATTGTGTCCGGAAATGTTCCGATCTCAGAAAAGATCATAACTCCTAAAGGTGCAGGATACATCTGGACCGATGGAAGGCCTATCCCGCAGGGAGAGAAATATTCCCTCTGCCGCTGCGGTCACAGTTCTAACGCTCCATTCTGCAGCGGAGCTCATGCCAGAATAGGATTCGAGGGCACAGAGACAGCAGGACACTCAGATTACACTGACAGGTCCAAGATGTATCTCGGACCTGCACTCAACATGCTTGACGACGACAGGTGTGCATTCGCACGTTTCTGCCACAGAAGAGATGGTACGGCATGGGAACTTTTGAGAACCTCAGATAACCACAATGATAGGTCTGAAGCGATAAGAGCCGCAAGCGAATGCCCCGCAGGAAGACTCACGGCGCTTGGGTTGGACGGCTCGATGATGGAAGATGACCTGAAAAAAGAGATATTCATCGTACAAGACCCGACCAGAGATGTGTCAGGCGGACTTTACGTCAAAGGCGGGATCGAACTAGTAGGTGCCGATGGTAAGGAATATGAGCCACGCAACAGATATGTGCTATGCCGTTGCGGAGAAGCCACGATAAAGCCGTTCTGCAATGCGATGCATGTCAGCGAGGGCTACGACGACAGAAGACGTTAATGTAACATCTTAACAAACCCTTTACTTTATCTACCGGGTCATTTAGACTCGATCCTATTTATCGTCGTTGATACCTCAGATATCGATGAACGGATTATCTTCTCCTGCTCTATACGCTTGGATTTATCCTCATCATCAAGAATGAAACCGCATACTCCAAAGATCGCACCTGAATATCTCATCGGGAAATATTTCATATCAACTGAAGAAAGCGTATCGGTGTATTTTCCAGCCACAATACCGTTACGAAACACCCATTTTGCTGCCATGATATCCTTTGATGCCAATAATACCCCTTCGCTCATCATCATCAATCTAAGGTCTCCATTTCTCATCAAATAACATGTAGAACGAATGCCATAATCTTCTCCCAAATGCCGTTCTAATGCTTCTAATGCCGATTCAACGGTCTTTGCAGCTGTCAACTCATGACACAGATCATGTTGCACAGATACGAATTTGTAACGTCTCTCATATATACGATTGGCATTGCGTATTTTTGTAGAAAAGAAGCTCACGATCAGAGTAACAGGTATAAGCGTGAACAAAGAAACGATGTCCACAAAATTAGTTATCCAAATGGTCCCGAACGGATAGACAAAAAAGATGTCTATCCCTATGATTGTTATTACTGCCACATACAAAGAAGATATTATCTCCATGAAGATAGAACATATAACAACACCAATTATTGCAATAAGGAGTATGAATATCCAATACTGTTCATTCTTCGAAAAAAGTATACCTCCCAGAATAAGGATGACAGCTGATACAAATGTACCTATGATCATCTGTTTTTTAATTTCTGATAACTGAAAACCATCCTTGGAGATATTTTCTTTTTGATTTTCTTTTTGAATCCCTTTGTTTTCCTTGGAAATGGTCACAACAACAATATCCGCATTCAATGGGGTTCTGGTTAATTGCTTAATTGTACTGTTACCGAAATAGCTAAGTTTTTCAGAAAATATTGCATTCCCTACAATTATGCGCGTTGCCATCGAACTCTTTGAATATTTTAATATTCCTTCCACGACGGAAAGACCATGTATCGTATCTGTCTTGGCACCCAATGATTTTGCCAACTCCAAACTACGCAGTGCTTCTTCTGAAATGGTTTCTATCTGTTTATTCGAATGGATCTCGACATAAAGAACATCCCAATCAATTTTTGCTTCATCAGCATATCTTTTTCCTGTACTGATGAGTTTTTCATTCAACTCTTTAGAATCTCCGACACAAACAAGGACTTTTTCTTTTATTTGCCACTGTCCATCGATGAAATTAGATTTCATATATTCCATCATTTTTTCATCTACATGCTCTGCAGCAGCACGGAATGATAATTCACGAAGAGCCATCAAATTTCCTTCGTTGAAAAAATTCTTTACAGCCACTTCTGCTTGTTCTGGAACATATATCTTCCCTTCCTGGAATCTTGAAAGAAGGTCTTTTGGTGGAATGTCTACTAATTTTATGTCATCTGCTTCATTTAATATTTTATCTGGAAGGGTCTCCATAACCTTTATTTTAGTTATCTGCTCCACCATGGAATTCATACTTTCAATATGTTGGATGTTAAGGGTAGTATAGACGTCAATACCTGCATTCAATAACTCATACACATCTTGATGGCGCTTAAGATTCCTGGATCCTGGCACATTTGTATGTGCCAACTCATCTACAAGCGCAATCTCTGGCTTGATTTCCAAGAGATGATCCAAATTCAACTCTTCAATTGTGATTCCTTTATACTGAATCTTCAAAGGTTCGATTACTTCTAAACCATGTGTTAAAACCTCAGTTTCTTTACGACCGTGCGTAACCACAACACCGATAACAACATTTTTTCCTTGTCTCTTTTGACGTTTTGCAGTTTCCAACATGGCGTATGTTTTGCCCACTCCTGCAGAATATCCCAGGAATACAGTTAATTTTCCACGACCGACCTTTTTTTCCTCTTTTTTGACCATGTCAAGAAGAGAATTCGGATCTGGTCTTCCATCACCTAACATCATTCCCTCCAAAAATTAAAGGTAAAGATGTGTCCAAAAAAGAAAATCAATACGTGTTCCTGTATATATTTCAACATTTGATCACATTCCTGATAACGCCTCTGCAATCGGACCAAGTGAGATGCATAGGAAGAAACTCAATATGCCGAGCAAAAATATTATTGCCAATAACCAAACGGCAAATGTACGTGTGTTTGTAGGAAGAGTACCGGCACTCATAGGTACTATTTTCTTCTCGCTCATCGATCCAGCAAAGGCTATCACGAGTGCAATGGATCCAAATCTACCTACAAGCATACAAATGGCCAAGGATATATTGTAAAACGGTGTATTTGCATTCAACCCTGCAAAGGCACTGCCATTATTACTAGACGCTGAAGTGAATGCGTACAGGATCTCACTAAAGCCGTGTATTCCAGAATTATTTGTAGAATCCGTTGCACCTGGCCACAATATAGCTATAGCTGTTCCGCCCACAATTAGAACGACGGGGAGAATTACCGCGGCAGAAGCCAGTTTCATCTCGCGAGGTCCTATCTTTTTTCCCAGATATTCTGGAATTCTTCCGATCATCAATCCAGCAATGAATACTGCCAGAATAACGAACATGAACATTCCGTACAATCCACATCCTACCCCGCCGAAGCATATCTCGCCTATCTGCATAAGGAGCATGGGACACATTCCTCCTATCGCAGTATATGAATCGAACATTGAATTTACAGCACCACAAGAAGTCGCTGTAGAAGCGATCCCGAATAGAACCGAACCTACAACACCGAATCTGACTTCCTTTCCTTCCATATTCCCGCCAAACTGATAATTTGTATATTCTTGTGAAACACCAGATATCGATTCTACTGCAGGATTTCCTCCGAGTTCAGCTGATAAACATATCAAAAAGAACGCTACGAATATCACTACCATAACAGACATTATCACAGCGCTCTGACGCCTGTCTTTTATCATTTTACCGAATACCAAACATAAGGCGATAGGGATCAATAAAATAGAAACGATCTCGACGATGTTTGTAATGGCATTGGGATTCTCAAAAGGATGGGAAGAATTGGCGTTCATAAAACCGGCACCATTGGTACCAAGCAATTTTATGGACTCCAAGGATGCTATAGGACCAACAGATATCGTCTGCGTATCTATGTAATTCCCACTGCTATCTGTATACGGGAACGTTAGGATCGCTTCTATCGATCCATCAAGAGTTTGTGGAACGCCTTGTGAGATGAGAATTATGGAAATTATGATTGCAATGGGAAGAAGTATGAAAGTTGCTTTTGTCACATCTATCCAGAAATTACCTAGATTCTTCACAGACCTGTTACGTAGACCGCGGATAACCGCGATGAGAACGGCCAATCCAGTCGCTGCTGAAAGAAAACACTGAGCGGTCAATCCGAACATTTGAGAGAAATAACTCAACGTCGTTTCTCCTCCATATGCCTGCCAATCGGTATTTGTGACCATACTGACCGCAGTATTGAATGCCAAATATGGGTCCATTCCGTCAAATCCTTCTGGATTCAATGGAAGGTAGTCTTGGAACATCAATACCAAGAACAATGTCAAAAAACCGAACAGATTAAAGATCAAAACCGACAACAGATATGTTTTCCAAGATGTTTCCCCACCTACCTTTGCTGGACGACAAATAAGATTGACCGCTTTTCTATATTTCTCTCCAACTTTGGTTTTTTCTTCATATACGTTAAAAATGAATTTGGCTACAAAAAATGTCAACACGATCAACATCGCCAAAACGATTATGATCAACAACCAATCTGATACGGATATCCCCAAAATTATATTCGATGCATCATCCAGATCTGCTGCGGTTGAGTCAGATGCTGTGTATATCTCGCTTAGACTCAGATTAAGTTCTAAAACATTGATATATTCATTTCCCAACACATCTTTTTCCGTTGCCGCATTTACAAGTGCAATAACCTCTTCTTCTGTCAAGGAATTCCCATTATCTTTTAATTGATACTCAATGACCCTATCCACTTGGTAGATTGCCGCCGCATAACTTATATTCGAATCCAGTCCGCTGGCTGATGCGGTAACAAGGTCCGAAGGGATCGCCATTGTATTGTCAGGATCAAATTCCATTAAAAGATCTACCCGTTCTTGCACCAGTTCGGCCAATTCCTCACTGGTTGGTCCAAGATTACTGCCCCCTGACGTGGATGCATCATAATTTATCGCAGATAGTCTGGACCAGAACAATTCAGGATATTCTTCCTCATCTACATATTGCCCGATGAGGACCGAACCTATTACATTGCCGTCCTCATCATACATGAGACTACCATCGGCCTCGTCTTCGAATGCTACCTGAGCTATTGCAGTTACTGAAAGGGGATATACTATACCCGTCAAAAGAACCAGTAGTGTGAATATTACCAGAGCAGGCCTGATCTGTCCTTTGGTAGCCCTGATGAATCCATGTGAACCGTTTGAAACCTTCGTTTTGAAGCTCAAACAAACACCCCCATTGTAGATATCAACATATCGATGAGTTTGATGAAGATGAATGGCACTACCAATCCACCGAGTCCGTATATCAATAGATTCCTACGGAACATCTTTTCAGCTGGCATAGGCCTATATTTCACACCGTGAAGTGCCAGCGGTATAAGTGCCACAATGATCAATGCATTGAATATAACGGCCGAAAGAACCGCATTTTCAAGCCCCATGAAATTCAGTTTGCCCAAAGCCGGATATATACTGATAAAAGCAGCAGGTATTATGGCAAAATACTTTGCAAGATCATTTGTTATGCTGAACGCCGTAAGGGCACCCCTGGTCGTTAAGAGCTGCTTTCCAGTCTCCACGATCTCTATTAGTTTTGTCGGGTCGCTGTCCAAGTCTATCATGTTAGCAGCTTCTTTCGCTGCCTGTGTTCCACTGTTCATTGCAACCGCCACATCCGCTTGGGCAAGTGCTGGAGCATCATTTGTACCATCACCGGTCATTGCAACGGTCTTACCTTCTGCCTGGTACTTTTTTATAACTTCTATCTTATTCTCAGGAGTAGCTTCAGCAAGATAATCATCAACACCTGCCTCGGCTGCAACCGCTGCGGCAGTTATCTTATTGTCACCCGTTACCATAACGGTCGTTATTCCCATTTTACGTAACTGGGCAAATCTCACTTTAATACCTGGTTTAATGACATCTTTGAGATATATCGTACCAATAGCAGATCCGTCTTTACATATCACAAGGGGCGTACCACCTGTCTCTGCAATAGAACGAACACGGACTCTTATGGAATCTGGCATGATGTTGCCATTTGCTGCGACAATCTTTTCGATGGCATCGCCAGCTCCTTTTCTGATGGTTGTTTTTCCAATATCGACACCAGAAACTCTCGTCTGAGCTGTGAACGGAATAAACTCCATTCTATCTTCTTTTAAATCGGACTCCTTGATCCCATATTCCTTGGATAGAAGTGTAATTATGCTGCGACCTTCCGGAGTGTCGTCAGCCAATGATGAAAGGAACGCTACATTGGCCAATTCCATCTCATCTATCCCATCTGCAGGATAAATTGCAACTGCGTGACGATTTCCGTGAGTTATGGTACCTGTTTTATCCAAAAGTAAAACATCGACATCACCGGCTGCTTCGATGGCCTGCCCCGATGTCGCGATCACGTTCTTCTTCATCAAACGGTCCATTCCTGCAATTCCGATAGCATTCAAAAGTCCACTTATCGTTGTAGGTGCCAGACATACAAATAATGCCGTTACTACGGATATGGATATTACTTTTCCTTGATCCGCCGTTTCAACCGCATACATCGAATAAGGTATGAGTGCTATACAAATCACAAGGAATATTGCTGTCAGAGCCATTAAAAGTGTATTTAACGCTATTTCATTGGGCGTTTTCTTCCTTTCAGCACTCTCTACCAGATTTATCATTTTATCAATAAATCCCTCTCCTGGATCAGAAGTAACTTTAACAACTATCCAGTCAGAAAGTACTTTTGTACCTCCTGTAACAGTGTTGAAATCACTTCCTGCCTCTCTGATAACAGGCGAACTTTCTCCGGTTATGGCACTCTCATCAACGGATGCTATTCCTACTACTATTTCTCCGTCATTAGGTATTGATTCGCCTGCCTTTACAAAAAACAAATCACCTTTACGTAATTCCGCTGAAGAACATTTAACAACCTCATTTTCTCCAGGAGAAATACCCTTGCTAAGAACATATGATGAATTCACCTTATTAGCAGAGGTGGTGGCACGCATACGTCTTAATTCGTCTGCCTGAGCCTTTCCACGGTTTTCTGCCAATGCTTCCGAATAATATGAAAAAAACAAAGTGAACCATAACCATATTGCAACAAGACCAGTAAAAACCGCACCTGATCCAGAAATTTCCTTGTCAAATAAAGATATTATAAACGAGATCGTAACAATTATACTTCCGATCTCCACGATCAACATAACAGGATTGTGGATCGCTACTCTAGGATCCGTCTTCTTCAGCATCCTCCATACAATATCTTTACTGAAGAAGTTATAACCAAAACTCCGCTGTTTCGACATGTATATCTCTGGACCGTTTACTGTATCTGACATGGAAGAAATTAGCTTTCACATCTATTATGTCTGATATCAGACACTTGATATTTAATATTTAACTTTTTAACGTGGGTAAATCATTTTTTTAACATTACATAATAAAAAAATAATCTGTACGTAATATTTAGAACACTATTTTACCAAAATAACAAGAATAATCTTCTGGTAGTTTAACTAAAAAATTGAGAACGATATATCAATACGCCACATACGCATTCGATCTAAAATTATGCATTTTGACTTAGGTGAAATTTAATATCGGTTACGATATCAGAACAATACTCGCACGATGGATCAACATCATAAAAAAAACTAGATGTTATCTCTTTGACGTTTGATCAAGAGGGTCTGCAAAATGAATGAAATGCAATTGAAATATGGATGCAACCCAAACCAACAACCAGCACGGATATTTATGAAAAATGGGGAATTACCCATAAAGGTCCTAAACGGAAAACCCGGTTATATCAACTTATTAGATGCCTTCAACGGATGGCAACTTGTTACAGGTCTGAAAAAAGCAACAGGATATCCTGCAGCCGCATCATTCAAACATGTGAGTCCCGCGGGTGCAGCTATCGGAACTCCAATGAGTGAAACTCTCAAGAAAATATGTTTTGTGGATGATATGAAAATGTCCCCGATCGCCATGGCATATGCCAAAGCAAGGGGTGCTGATAGAATGTCCTCATACGGTGATTTTGTTTCATTGTCTGATGTATGTGATGTACCTACAGCCAAACTCATCTCCAGAGAAGTATCTGATGGTGTCATAGCACCCGGATACGAGGACGCGGCCCTTGAGATACTAAAGTCCAAACGTAAAGGTACCTATGCTGTGATACAAATTGATGAGAACTATGTGCCAGATACCATAGAACAAAAAGATGTCTATGGTGTTACATTCGAACAGGCAAGGAACGAGGTCGAAATATCAGATAAACTATTGAATAATATGCCGACCAAGAACAAAAATATCCCACAAAATGCAAAGAACGACCTTTTGATCTCTTTAATTGTACTGAAATACACACAATCCAACTCCGTCTGTTATGTAAAGGACGGACAGACCATAGGAATAGGGGCAGGACAACAATCTAGGGTCCACTGCACCCGTTTGGCAGGAGAAAAGGCAGATAAATGGTATCTGCGTCAAAGCCCGAAGGCCTTGAACCTTCCTTTTAGGAACGATATACACCGCCCAGACCGTGACAATGCGATCGATGTCTATCTTTCAGATTATTACGAGGATGTCCTCTCCGAAGGAAATTGGGAGAACATTTTCACTGAGAGACCGGAACCTCTAACAAGGGAAGAGAGAGAACAGTGGATCAAAACCTTAAAAGGAGTATCTGTAGGTTCCGATGCATTCTTCCCATTCGGCGACAACATCGAGAGAGCACGCAGAAGCGGAGTGGATTATGTGGCACAGACAGGAGGATCCATCCGCGATGACAATGTCATAGAAACGTGTGACAAATACAACATCGCAATGGCCTTTACCGGTGTGAGACTTTTCCATCACTGATGAATATTACATTGACTCGGACCCCATATTTTTAACACAGGTCCGAGTCGAACACTTTTGATCTAAGAACAATATATTTCAAAGAGCCAGTATACGTTTTCATAAATATGTCATGGGTTTAATTCTAACCATCAATAAATGTGCCAGATATAAATTTTGAAATACATCATTTACTAAAATATTTCAACTAAATAAATTAAAATTGAACGAAAGTATTATTTCACTGTGCTCGATTCTAAATATCATGTCAGAAACGGTCCGAAATAACATATCCATCTTGAGAAAAGTAAATCTGATTTTCAGATTCAGTTACACCATTCCTTTTTTTCTGGCATCGATATGCGGATCCATACTTGCATTGCCCTATAGTCCATCCCTATGGATGGCCGTACTGATACCTCTTGTAGTACAGATATTGGCAGTTTTTGTGAATTTCTCCAATGATTACTTTGATCATGGTTCGGGGGTCGATGCTATGCGTTTCGAAATGACGAAGAGCCATATCACCGATAGCGAAGTACTGAGCAAGATATACTGGGAAGGAAACCAATTCGATACTGGAATGATTACTGAGAAACAAGGAAAGATCATCATGGCTGTGATCGTCGCCGCAATCGTATTGATGTCTCTACCGATCATAGCATATTCTGGATGGAAAGTCATCGTCCTCGGACTCGTAGGATTGTTCTTCGCATACTTTTACACAGCTCCTCCCCTCAATCTTGGAGCCAGGGGACTGGGTGAGACAGTCGTTGGAATATCTTTCCTCATGATGGTCGCATGCACATTCTATGTTCTTACTGGAACTATCACTCAAGAAGTCTTGCTTGTCTCACTTGTGATAGGCATAGCAGTCGGTACCATGAGGATGGTCGACTCAATGTCAGCCCAAGAAGCGCACATAGCAAATCATGAGGTCAGCGTATCGGTCATACTTGGTACGAACGGCACTATCCCAGTTGCAAAATTCATGATCCTGACGATGTATGTATTGGCAGCATGCCTTTCGATATTCAACCCTATTTTCCTACTCATCTTCTTGAGCATCCCGCTATCATACAAGGCCTGGAAAACAATGGACCCAGGAAGATCAGGATGGGAAATAAGAGTGATACCATACTTCTTCGGGATATCTTTGTCGATCGAGATACTTGCAATGGCTGCCGCATTATTGTCAATGGCGATCTGAAGAGGATTTTGAAGCAGCAAAGACAGACGACATCTCCAATATGGTCGATGGATTGCCCCTACCTATCAGATAATATTCCCTTACGGCTGCATACCCACAATGCTTACAAGATTCGGTTCCCGTCATCGGGCAGCCATTCATATGTATCTCGCCAGGCAGCATGAATGCAGACATCTTCCTAGGACACTTTAGATCCCAATCCTCATGGATAAGAAGTTCCAGACCTTTATTTGAATTTAATATCGGAAAACCTTTTTTCTTCAATTCTTTAATCTCTACGATCGCAGCAGAACGTTCTTCAAAAGAGGGCATTATAGAATACGGCGGAGGCGTTATGAAATTGAAAACGATACCTGCGATATTAGGATGCTGGACAATAGTTTCTGCCATTTCACGTATATACATTATATTGTCCTTTTGCAAAACTGCATTGGCGTATATCTTACCATCAAAATCCAGATCATCGATGGTCTTCATGAGTTTATCGAATACACCTTCACCGCGTATCGAATCGTGTATCTCTTTTGGACCGTCAAGGCTGATCGATATCACATCAGAATTCGTGAACACTGTTCCGGTGGTTCCGTTGGTAGTATAACCGATATTGTAATAACCCATATCCTTGGCAGCATCTATGAGGTCTCCCAGGTCCTTTTCCCCATCCTTCCACATTGTAGGCTCCCCGCCTTCAAAATATGCGATCTTGGCACCTTTTTTATGCATTTCTTTCAGATCTTTGATTATCTGATCATAAGAAAGCGAGGTCTCTGCCTTCGGATTAGACTCTACAGCATCTGCTATCCCGCAATGCTTACACCTGAGATTGCATCCATAATGTATCCCTATGGTATCCACAAGAGGAACATCCTTACCTAACTTGAAAAGCATCCACCATTGTGCATAACCAAAGAACTCAGATATATTGCCCATTACAGTGTAAACGGCTATGGTCTAAAAAAGTATTTCTTTATTTTTCCTTTATTGAAAAAGCACACATTTCTGCGTATGTTGCGATTTGTTCATAGCTTACGCTGATAGAACCATCCTGTAAGACGAACAGACGGACTTGATGTACCCGATCACGTCCGTCAGTTCGTCTGTAGGCTCAAAGGGTTTTTGGAACAACCTCAGATTACAGGAGCTGTGTTCAGTAACGATCATCTATACAATTTTTCAAATTGCTTATGATATCGTCCCTATTGTAATCCCTGCCAATGAGAACGAGTTCGTTCTTCCTGTCTCCGTATTTCTCATCCCAGTTCTCCTTTATATCGGGATAGTAACTGAAGATCTCTTCCCTCTCCTTTTTGGAATACGCTGCCACCCATTCAGAGACACCAGTGAGCATCAGGTTCTTTCCTGCTTGTTCAAAGAGCATCATGATCTTCGGCTTATTGGAGAACCATATGTAACCTTTCGAACGGATCAATGTCTTCGGATAGTTGTCTAAGAACTTTGAGAATTTCTTGTAGTTGAGAGGTCTCTTTTCCACGAATACGAACGATGTTATCCCAAAATCGTCCATACCTTTCTTCTCGTTTGCTTGATCTCTGTCCAGGGATTTTTGATAGGTTGAAGAGGACAACACCTTGAAGAAATCGAATACGTTCGAATCGAAAATGTCTGTTGTATCAACTTTTCCTTGAACTGTCTCGATAAGTTTCGCATCTGGTTGCAATCCTTTGACCACCGATCTTACATTTTCCAGATCTTCTTTGTTCAACAGATCGCATTTGTTCAATATGAGCACATTGCAGAATTCAATCTGATCCATGACCAGATTGACTATGTCCGAGTCCTCTGTATCATTCCCCTTCTTTGAGATATCATCCAAAAATTCGGTGAAGATTCTTGAAGCATCGACGACAGAAATAACATTGTTTAGATAAAATGCCATTTCTCTTTTCTGTTGTTCATATATCATGAAACCTTGACATATCCCTGTGGGATTGCTCACTCCAGAAGCCTCTACCAGAATAGACTCGAATTTGCCAGTTACTGCGACCTGCTGCAATTCAGACATGAATTTATCCCTCAATGTACAGCAGATGCATCCCCCTGTCATCTCACGAAGAGTTTTGTTCTCGATCACATTCCCATTTTTGATCAGGTTGCTGTCGACATTGACAGTCCCAAGATCGTTGACGATGAGCGCGATCTGTTTATCCTGATTTTTTTTAAGAAAATCGTTCATTAAAGTGGTTTTTCCTGAACCTAGGTATCCAGTTATGATTGTGACAGGTGTCTTACTCATTTCTCATTTTCTCCATATTTCAATTAAGATAACAATCAGATATGACGAAAATGCAACCGTTGATTGCAAAAGTCATTTTTTTCATGTTGGGAGGCCTTAAAATTTTTCAAATAGATAACAATTTGCATAACTTTATTAAAATTACAATAAGAATAGACCTATTTATTAATAACATTACCAATCGATCGGACCGGAAGCATCAAGATACATGCCACGAAACAAGCTAATATTCGGACATGAAACGTCTACGAATGATTGCTTCGGTCCTCTTTCTCCCATATCAATACCTCTGAAAAAATGTAATTTTATAACTTTACAAAATGCCAGGTCTTACCATATTGCCTCACAAAAAAAATATAACCTACGTGACTGATATTTCAAAGATGACGGCCATCGATGATATCGATAAAGATCTGATAGCCCCATGCGGTATGAATTGCAGACTTTGCATGGCCTACCAGAGAGAAAAAAATCACTGCGATGGTTGTCGCAAAGACGACGGCCTCAAACCAAATCAATGCAAAGTGTGCATCATCAAAAACTGTACTACCATTCAGACCAACTTATCCGGGTTTTGTTTTGAATGCAACTCTTTTCCGTGCCGCAGATTGAAACAATTAGACAAAAGATACATAGGAAAATACCACATGAGCATGCTAGAAAATCTAGAATTCATAAAATCTAGTGGCATGACTGCTTTTCTTGAAAAAGAAAAAGAACGTTGGACCTGTGAAAAATGTGGCAATATCGTATGCGTCCACCGCGACTTATGTCCAATGTGTAATGAACCTAAGAAATATGAATGAAAATTGGCCTCAAACTATTATTAGAACTGTTTAGATCAAAATTCAATTGTGTTCTCCTTCACTTTCTTACATAGATTTTTCGAAAGCATGCCCAATTCCATCCATGCAACATCGAAGATCGCTGATGTTATCAAACACGGTGGAGAGATGTCACCACGTATCTCTGGTGCATTCACCTTACTTGAAGAAAAATCTATGGCATCCATCACTGTGATCCTCTCAAGCCTTTTACCATAATCCTGTATCTTCTGACAATCAGAATCTATGTGTATATCGATGTCACCGTCATCACGCAGTGTCGCTGTCACCTTATGCGTCTTACTGCATGTATTCATCTTTACCGTAACTGTTGAAGAAATATCATCACCTCGATGATCATCAGATATCCCTAAATGGCACAATATCACAGCATGTGCATTCCAAACACATTGTATTGCATGTCATAGTGGTGAGTCCATATCTTTCCATAATGGTCTTCTGCATCTTTGAGACCCTTATCGCCCTCTCCGGAGTGACCTTGGGTATATCTCCGATAGCAGACCTCAAACTTTCCCTGTTGTAAGGATTGTACCTCAACGCTCTCAGACCCGGGATCACACCCTCAGAAGCTAAGCGACCCATTATGTCCCTCAAATCTCCATCCGTCTCACCTAGCCCGTATATTATGTTAGAAGAAACTTTCCCTTTCCCAAAGACCTTGACCGCCTTCACAAGCATCTCATTTATCAGGTCATAGTCCAACTCAGGACATACCTTTGAGAATATCGTCTTATTAGCTGCCTCAATGTTCAATTTGATCTCGGTAGCACCTGCATCCTTCAAAGATCTCAAATCCTCTTCACCAGATATGTATGGCTCTACACCTATCGGTATGTTTGGAAATTCCGCCCTTATTGCTTTTACGCAAGATATGAACCTTTTGACTGTGGTCTCTGCATTTTCTATTACTCCGCTGGTAAGAGATACTGAGACGACCTTTTGATCTTCCATCGCATCCTTGATCATAGCTACAATATCCGTATCTGTTAGGCCTTTGGTGATGCTCTTATCAAGACGAGGGGACGCACAGAATGCACAATTGTATATGCACCTTTGATCTAGATTGAAAAATGCTTGTTCGGGACAATGAAATACCACAGGTTTTATCTCGACCTTTTTCAAGAAGACCTCATTGTTCTTCGTAAGAAACAATGTACCATCCTGTGAAACATTGAGTTCAAATTCTCCCACATCATAAGATATTGCTTTCTTGACCCTACAACCATCGAAAGAGAACACCGCGGATGTTGAACCGGCGCCAGGTCCTGCTGTTGATTGGGATAGTCTGTAGGGCATCACAAATCCCTTTGGTAGTTTTATGCCTCCTCCCAATGAGAGTTCGGCCTTCTTGATCGTTCTTTCATCGCATTCCATTTTTAACACCAATCCTTCTTTGAAAAATATTTGAAATTGAAAAAGTTTTGATTTGACTCATAAGAGACCTGTTTTTTCCAATGCCTGATCTATGTCTTTTATCAGATCATCAAGATCCTCTATTCCTACACTGAATCTGAAGAATCCCTTGTTGAACTCCTTCGGATATAGATACTGTCTCTCATCATTCTCTCCTAGGAATACTATCAAACTCTCATCGTGACCGAGAGATACCGCAGATGTTATGATCCTAAGGTGACTTATGAATTTGTTATGAGCGTCATGATCAGCCTTCAATCCAAAGGCCAGAACACCTCCAAATCCTGGATGCATCTGCTTCAAGGCCGTGTGATAATTCTTATGGCTTTTTAATCCTGGATATGAAACAAAACTTACACATGGCAAACATTCCAGATATTCAGCTATCTTTAACGCATTGTAATTATGTACCTTCATACGAAGAGGCAATGTGACCGAACCACGCATTATAAGCCAGGCATTGAAAGGACTTATCACTCCCCCCAAATTGATCTGCGACTGTGTACGTATGACATCCAATTGCGTCTTTTTTCCTATTATCGCACCACCCATTGCGTCACCGTGTCCATTTATGTATTTGGTCAAGCTCTCAATTGAAAAATCAGCATCCAGTTCGATTGGACGCTGGTTGAAAGGTGAGGCAAAGGTATTATCGACCGAAAGTAACGCATGATTATCGTGTGCTATTTTGGCTATTTCTGTTATGTCCGATACAGAAAGAGTGGGATTTCCTGGTGTTTCAATATGTACCAACTTAGTATTCGGACGTATGGCAGCCCTTACTGCATCAAGGTCTGTGGTATCTACAATAGTGGTCTCCACATTGAATTTACTTTTCAGAAGCTCATTCAAAAGACGATAGACCGCTATGTACGTCACACTTGAGAATACCACATGGTCTCCACTCTTCAATAATGCAAAGAAAAGTCCAGATAACGCAGAAACACCGCTAGCCAGAACTATACAATCTTCCCCGCCTTCCAGGGATGCGATCTTCTCTTCCAAATAACGTTGATTGGTACCTCCGTTACGTGTGTATAGGTTTACATCTGCATCGCTCCAATTCAAATTCGTTGGATCGTACGGAAGTTCATAGCTATTCGCCATAGTTATAGGCCTTTTTATTGCCCCTGATTCTTTATCTACATCATTACCTGTATGAACCGATCTTGTCTGAAAACCAAGTTCATTGCCATATTTTCTTTCACTCATTCAATCACATTCAATAAAAAATTACATTTAAAAACTAAAATACAACTGATACATTGATCACGCATTATAACCAGCAAACAACTTTATCTTCATTTTTGATTTAAGAAACAGATCGCAGGATATCAGGAACGCGAAATAGATATCCTGCTTGTTGACTCATTATCTAACTTTTCCAACCTTCGTTGCTTCTTTCACCTCTTTCAATTTTCCATTTCTTACATCGTACACATACCCGTATATCGGTATATCTCCCGGAACAAGCGGATGATTCCGTATCCTGTCAACATCGTCGGTTACGCTCTTCTCTAGGTTACTGAATGGAAGGAAATTGATGTATTGTCCTTCTTCTGACCCACCTTCTTCGGAGGTGTTTTTCCACTCTTTTCCATCGAACTCAGCACTCTTCAGACTTCCTTTTAATAGGTCTCCGATGACCTCATTGGTAAATGTCAACATTCCACAGTCACTGTGATGTATGACGAACCATTCTTGTGTCCCAAGCAATTTGTGAGAAACAATCAGGGAACGGATGGCGTCATCACTGGCTCTGCCTCCCGCATTCCTGATCACATGCGCGTCACCCTCCGACAATCCGGCGAACTTTGCTGGATCGAGTCTTGCATCCATACATGTCAGAACGGCAAATTTTCTTCCGGGTGGTAAAGGGAGATTCTTTTTATCTCCGAAATTCAAGGCATACTGTTTATTTGCTTCCAACACTTCATTCAAGACCTTACTCATTGTTTCATTCTCCTATTGAAAGGGATCTTCACAGATTCTCGCATATATATGTAACAATTGTTAATATTTATTATGAATTGTCTATATTATTCATTAATGAATATTATTTAAGATATTATATTATTATAATACGTTTTTAAAAGATAAAACCAAGCTTATTTGACATAATATGCAACTAATTTCAATAAAGTATAGATTTAAATGTCATATCTATGATGTATCGAACTGATATTGATGCAGGATGCCTATTCATTGTTCGGAGATTACCTAAAATCTGCGGGTAAGGTAGCGATAGCGTATTCCGGAGGATTTGACAGTGCATTCATGCTCGCAGCCGCATCTGAATTCATACCAGATGATCATATCGCTATATTCGTGGATACTCCGATGGTATCCAACCGTCAAAGAAAAAATGCAAAGATAATCGCGGAAACACTAAACTCTCCATTGATAATAGTAAATTTAGAATGGCAAGATATGCCAGAAGTTACAAAAAACAATGGACAGAGATGCTATTTTTGTAAATCAGCAATATATGATAATGTCAGATCTATTGCTTTGGATCTTGGGTGCGATGTCTCCATCTGCGGTGATAACTATGATGACCTTAGCGCAGATCGTCCAGGAAGAAAGGCCGTCGATGAATACCACATCTCAAAACCATTGGAAGACCTCAAGATTTCAAGAAAAGACATTGTAGAAAAGGTCAAATCCCTTGATCTTGGATGCACAATAATCAAAGATACTTGTCTATCAACACGTATTCCGTTTGGAACACCGATAAATGAGAATACCATGAGATCGATAGAATCCTATGAACAAGCCGTACGTGATCTATGTGGGATTGAACAAGTAAGATTCAGATATCAAGAATATCACGCCAAGATACAAACATCACCACCAGAAATATACAGACTCAAAGAAAAAGAATCAGAGCTCAGAAACTATTTCTCAAAAAAAGGAATCAGTATAGAAATCGATCCAGATGGTTACAAAGGATAAAATTAAACGGAAATGGTTTGGATTTTGAATAAAAATAAGGTCAACTGACCCTTATCGTATTCCTTGCCGCTGTTTCAGCTAGTGACTGAAGTTGCACCGACTTATCAAAAACGTAAATTTTTTCTGGGTTTGCTTCGGTTATTGGATTAGTAGGCAATATGGTGCATCCTGAAACCTGTTTTATGGAAATATCAAATGTTCCTATCTCTTTTGCTATGGCCTCAATTTCCAATTTATCATAACCGATAAGGGGACGGATGACTGGGTAATTAAGCTCTATATTTTCAGAACGTATATTCTTAAGTGTCTGCGAAGCTACTTGTCCCAAAGAATCTCCCATTATCACACCGCTGCAACCAAGTTCGGTACCAAGGATCTTTGCAGTTCTTTGCATAGCTCTTTTACACATTACGCACTGGTAATTGCGATCGCATGACTTTGATATTATATCCTGTGAAATGCCATGAGGTGCAGAATACAACGGCATTTCTTGTCCAGTTACCTCTCTAAGTCTGACTGCCAATTCTTTTACTCTCTCTATCGCACGATCATCGGCAAATGGACGATTATCCATATGTAGTAGCACAACCTCTGCGCCCATTTTGGTCATTATGTAAGATGAGACCGGAGAATCAATACCTCCTGAAATCAATGATATGAATTTTATCTGTTTGTATTCGTTAGATTCGTATTTTGAAGTTGTTCCTGACATATTTACAACCTTTACTTGACTGCTACCTGTGTTTGATATCACACGTTTATGGCCCGTATTATCTTTACAATACTTATAGGTTTAATATGTTTTGGTCTATCAACCTAAAAATTACCATCTGCAGATAACATCATTTGTAAGATATGAATGCAAAATCTTTATACTTATCAATTGTTAAGTCCTACTATGCCTATAGTTCTAATAAGATATTCGGAAATAGGTTTGAAAAGCACGCCTGTTAGAACAAGATTTGAAAACCAATTGAAGGGAAAGATAATCTCCATGCTTGCATCAGACCGTATAGAAGCATTGGTCAAAAAGGGAAATGCTAGATTTTATGTAGAGTCGAATGACACCGATGGAGCAATCCGTTCTTTGAAAAAGGTCTTCGGTATTGCATCGATCTCGATAACTGAAGTATGCGGTACGAAAATGGATGAGATCTGCTCAAAGGCCGCAGAATACTCAATAAGCAGAATATCTGAGAATCAATCCTTTGCTGTAAAGGCGAGAAGAGAAGGAACACAACCCTACACTAGCATGGATGTGGGAAGAGAGGCAGGTTCAGCGATATACGAGACCAATAAAGAAAAAAACATCAGGGTAGATCTTAGCAAACCGGATGTAAAAATATACATTGAGGTTCGGGACAATAAAACATACATTTTCGATTCATACATACAATGCCACGCTGGACTACCACTTGGAAGCCAAGGTAATGTAATGGCGGAAGTTAACGATGACCGTGGAGTCCTTTCTGCTTGGTTGATGATGAAACGTGGATGCAAGGTTTTCATAAGAGGCGATGCAGACGTATCTTTACTCAAGAACTACGACCCCAAGCTTAAGATCCTGAACGATCGTCCTAATGATCCAAAAAGCATACTTGGATTTGTTAAGGGTACCGACATCGATACAATACGCTCTATCGACACTTCCAAGTATGATTTACCTATATTCTTCCCGACCATCGGAATGAACGATGAAGATGTAAAGATCTATCTGGACAAATTGGTAGCAGAATGCGAATGAAATAAAATCTTACTTAATTCTTAGAAGTATGTAATTTTAAACTGTTTTTTCGGACGGGAAAAAATTTCTCCCGTCCGAGGATCTTACTTATCAAACTCTCAATTGTTTAGGCTTTCCAACCGCAGTGATCTTGACCTGTGTTTCCAAAATTATATCCCTCATTGTATCTGTACCAAGAGAATATTTCTTTTCTTTGAACTCGGACGATATGCATATATCTTCTGCACCAGACCTCTCAGCAGCTAAAAAGACGTATTCCTCTCCTTTTTCCTTTGCAAATCTGGTACCTTCCAAATAACTATCGAAATCGAATTTACCAAATTTGGTGAACACGGTGCATGGTGTCACCTCAGGGTCTCCATCCGAAAGAGGTTTGATCAATATGTCAAGGCTCTCAGATATCCCACCGGTTATCGCACCCAATGCATTTCCTACTTCTGAACACTCAGGTATTATCAAATCGGTATGGAATCTCTTTGCCACATCGGGCAGATATGCACCGACAGGAGCACCTATGCCGATTATAGGTTTGTTCAAAACAATAGAACATGCAAAATCTGGACCTGATCCATTCAAAACTGCTTTTGATATCAAAGATTCTGCGGTCTTATCGATCTCTTCTGTTCCCACATCCTCTATCAACAGTTTCTTCATGAGCTCAATGCAGAGTTTATCGATTATCTGTCCTTTGACCTTCTTTATGAATTCCTCTGAGGTTATCCTTAGTTTTGCTGCCTGATATGCAACACCCAAAACAGATGCGGCCCTATCATACTGGACATAACTGTTCTCTGCGTGCAACAGATCTGTTGGTGTTAGCCCGACCCTCTGTATTATCCTCTGCTCTTCCAACCTTACAACATTGAAAGATAAAGGTTGAATTCCAAATTGTTCACTTGCCTCTCTGAGCGAACGCGGTCCATCCTTAAGGAATTCAAGGAATTTCAGATCATTATCTGATATGCTCCTGCCCGAATAATCCTTTGTCAGGACGAAGAATTCGATATCCTGTACGATGTTGCTTACCTCTACAGACTCTGGTGAAGGACGGGATGGCTTCTCTGATACTACCTTGAGATGATCGGTTATACTTGGCCATTTGGAAGCTGCTATGCACAAGGGTATTACACGTATGGGCGTAAGTATAACCCTGTTACCATTGACAACTATGCGACTATCCCCTCCGATACCTGAAGTAGATATCTCAGCAGCCATCACACGTGTCCTCACACCACTTATAAGAGCGCCTTCCTTTTCTAGTCTGGGCACGCCGTTTCTCAATATGCCTATATCTGTGGTCGTCCCACCTATGTCCATTATTATCGCATCTTCTTTGCCTGTGAGCCTTTTTGCACCTATTAGACTTGCAGCAGGACCTGAAAGAATGGTCTCTATTGGCCTCTCTGCAGCTGTATCCACATTCATGACAGAACCGTCCCCTTTAACTATCATCAAAGGGGCTTTGATATCATTCTCAAGCAGAACCTTGTTGACTGATGCTATCAACTCTTTTATTATAGGTATCAAACGCGAATTCATTACTGAAGTAACTGTACGTTCATTGAACCCTAAAGTGGATGAAAGTTCATGACCACAGACCACAGGTACGTCTAATATCTCTTGCGCAAGTTCCTTTACACGTTTTTCGTGCTCTGGATTCCTGACACTGAGATATCCTGTGATGGCCAACCCATCCACCTTTCCTTTGATCGATCTCAGGAACTCTTCAGCCGCCTTCTCATCCAAAGGTTCAGTCTCAGTTCCTGACATGTTATGTCTTCCCTTGATGCACGTGTGAAGATCGACATTTATAAGATTATCAGGCTTACGATCTATGCATATCAATCCTACTCTGCACCCCTTACCCTCAACAATAGAATTTGTTGCCAGTGTTGATGATAGAGACACGATTGATATCTCCTTGAACAGTTTCTTATCGAAATTAGATATCGCATTCCTTATTCCGATTGAAAGATCTTCCCTTGTTGTCAACGCCTTTGATTTGCTTACAATTATGTCTGTATCAAAGTTCACAAGAACGGCATCCGTATATGTGCCGCCTGTATCAAATCCTAATCCGTAACTCATCTACATCACCTGTTAGCTTTTACACCTAGATCGCTGTTCCTCTCAGAGACAATTTTGCATATATGATCTGCAATCGACCTCTGTTGAGCCTCATTCTGTATGTCTGGAAATTCTCCGATTGGGAATTCATTGTCGCATTTATTGCATCTAACTTTGGGGCATCCCTTTGCTGCCTCTGAGCACCCTTGGCATGCAAACGTCCTTGCATAAACTAATGAGAACCTAAATCCGCAGAATGGACAGTCAAACTTTCTGACTGATGCGGTTGTATTGTATGAGAAGTCTTGAGCCCTCATCGATTCGTAATATCCATTTGTCATCTGTATCCCTTTACCAATTGCGTCGGGGTATCCACATTTATCACGGATTACCCCGACTAATATGTTTGAAATGTTTTCATGTAACCCGTTCAATCGAGTCTTCCATATTTTTCCACAGTTTTGACCACTGCTTCGATGTTTTCCAATTTTGTATTTATGTCAGGGGGTACCTCACAACCAGATGCGATACAGTACCTGGAATTCAGTCCACGTTTGCATAGAGCGGTCTTGACCTCTTGACATAGATCTTTTGTTACCTTCGTTATTGTTTCAACGGACCCTCTACGGAATAATTGAGGATCGATATTACCTGCAACGAGACAATTGTCCGCATATCCTGAACCGATAACCTCTGAAGCAGTTAACGATCCCTCGATATCCGGATAGTAGGCCATTGAATAAATCGCAGGCTTGAACTTATTGATCTGGGTATCGAGATGTGGAAGGTCCGCGCAATTGTGTATGGCAACAGCCATTCCATTATCCCTCGTCTCCTGGTTCAACCTCTTTGCATATACATCGCCTTCAAACTCTCCGTACTCATCGTCACCCAAACAAGAATAATTACCCCAGAGATAGTCCCAGCATAATCCATTAACGCCGGTCTGTCCGATCTCTTTAACGATCTCTGAATCAAACTCTGTCATTACTTTGAGTGCCTTATGAACAGGTGCAGGATCTGTGAACATATCCATGAATAATCTTTCCGCACTGGCACTCTGTGACAATGCAAGTAGAGGTCCTTCCAGGAATGCAGATGTCACTACCTTACCATTCAACTTGTCCGCGATTATCCTTGTGCCCTCGATTATCACTCTGGATCTTCCTTTTTTTACATCAGGAACCTCGAGTTTCTCATAATCTTCGATAGATTTTATGATCGGTCTGTTCACATAAGGTGTGTTCTCCTCATCGAATTTCACGCCTGCTCCAAGATCTCCAGCCATTACTGAAAGGTCCATCAAACCAATAGCGAAATCAAATCCGAAACGTTTCTGTCCCTGAATAAATGCCTCAGCATACAGCTTTGGATCGCTGGCCCATTCTCTGTATGTAACACCATTTTTACCAATAAGCTTCCTATTTACACCACATGCTATTGGATATGTTGGTAATCTGTCGATTTTTTCATTATTGATTGCACCGAGTGCTCTCTGTGCATGTGTTATTTCTGTCATTGCTGAACCCTCTTTAACCAAGATACACAATCTTGTGCGTTGATGTCTCTGTGGTCTGCACCTATCTCTTCCGCAAACGAATTCGATGTCGGAGGCCCTCCGATAGTGACCTTACATTTACTACGATATCCGTTCTCTTTCAATGCGTCCACTGTCACACCCATGTAATCCAATGTAGGGGTCATGATAGTACTAAGAGCGATCACATTTATTCCAAGCCTCTTTGCTTCATCAGCGATCAATTCTGATGGGACGTCTTTTCCTAGATCGGTAACATAATAACCGCCAGCTGTCAACATTGCTTTAACAATGTTTTTACCGATATCATGAACATCTCCCTCTACGACCGCGGTTATGCATGTTTTTCTGCTGACACGATCTTCCACTGGAATAGCAGGAAGAAGGACATCGAGTCCAGCATACATGCTCTTAGCCGCAGCTAATATCTGAGGAAGGAACAATTTATGAGCCGCGAATAATTCGCTCACAATTGACATTCCTCTTACCAATCCATCATTTATGGCTTCAACTGGATCTATTTCCTCTTCAAGTGCTCTCTCAGCCGCAGCTTTGGAACGGACCCAATTCAATTCCACAACGGAATCAGTCAATTCTCCAATTATTTTTTCCTTTGACATTTACTTTCCTCGATCTTTTTTTATTATTTTTCGACACATTCGTGAATTCAATGTTTAAATAAAGTTCATATTATTCATATGACCCAGATAAACAAAATGGACAATGTCCATTAAGAATTCAAGGACCTATGTATCAGTCAACTGATCACATTCTCAAAGACCCATTTTTATGAGTGATTGAGATATTCTTCGATTCGATCAGTATCAAATTAATTCTCGATACATGAATAACGACAAACACCGATGTTCTTACAACAGAAACTAAAATGCTGTTTTAATTCCACGGATACGTAATATTTTCCACTCTGGATCTTTATTTTTTTTACCATGTTATACACCTTATCGAGAGCTATTGGTCCTCTATGCTTTCGCAATATAATGTATCAATTGTTAATATTAATAAACAATTGTTAAATATATTCATTAAAGAATATAATTAGAATTATTAAGGAAAATTTTACTAAGAATAAAGTAAAATAATTAAAAATATGACAACATTTAAGAAAAAAAGAATTATATTAATTCAAATTAATTTACAAAAAATAATAATATCCAGTAAAAATAATATTTATATTTTTAATTAAAATTTGATAAATAATAAGATGATAAAAAAAAATATTCTTATATTGTCATAAAAACAAGTAATATCCTAATTGAATTGCAAAAATAATCATAGTAAACCTATATGATACCTATAAATAATAAGTTCTAAGATATATCTATTATATAGGTCATATTGACCTTAATAATTTAAACTGGTGGCAAATTTGAAAATATCAACTAAAGGAAGATATGCATTACGTATGATACTTGACCTAGCCGAACACAAAGATCAAGGATTCATTGCGTTAAAGGATATAGCTGAAAGACAAGAGATATCAAAAAAGTATTTAGAACAGATAGTGCCACTTCTCAATAATTCTAATATGCTAAAGACAAATCGCGGATATCAAGGAGGATATATGCTAGCTAGATCCCCAGATAAATATACGGTCTGGGACATACTTAGTCTTACAGAAGGAAGCATGACCTTGGTATCATGCCTTGATACTCCAGACAACACTTGCCCACGCAGCGAATACTGTATGACCCTACCTGTTTGGAAGGGCTTGAACAAAGTGATCTCCGATTATCTAAAAAGTGTCACAATACAAGATATATTGGATCAATACAAAAACCGTGAAATTAACGTCTACATCATATGATAATAATGTGACAGGGATCATCCTGTCACATCTCATCAAATATAAAGATTTTTACTGATGTAACGATCCCCACGATCGGGGAATACTACAACAATGTTCCCTTTATGAATTGTTCTTGCGAGTTCCAATGCAGCATACATTGCTGCACCTGAAGAAGATCCAGCAAACACACCTTCACGTCTAGCAAGTTCACGGCACATACCAAACGATTGTTCATCGTTGATCTTTATTACTTGATCTACCAAAGACATATCCATTGTTTTTGCAATAAAATCGTTTCCAATACCTTCGATATCATAATCTCCGTGTTCTCCTCCCCCAATCGTAGAACCGACAGGATCTGCGAGGACACCTTTGATATTCTTATTTTTCTCTTTAAGATACTTAAGAACTCCGGAATAGGTTCCACCACTACCTGCCCCAGCTACCAAATAATCTATTTGTCCATCAAGATCCTCATAGATTTCTGGACCTGTTGTCTCATAATGGGCAAGAGGATTGCTCATGTTATTGAATTGTTCCAAGGATATAGAATTAGGATGTACTTTCCTTAATTCATCTGCCTTTTTTGTCGCTCCTTGCATACCGTCCTCACGAGGCGTATTTATTATCTCTGCACCCAAGGCACGCATCAAAACTTGTTTTTCCATTGAGAACTTAAGAGGTACAACAAAAATAACATGATATCCGCGATTCAATGCTGCAAATGCTATACCTATTCCTGTGTTCCCAGCTGTTGCCTCTATTATTGTATATCCTGGTTTCAAAGACCCTTTTTTCTCTGCATCCTTGATCATATAGATTCCTACACGATCTTTGACACTGCCAGCAGGATTGGATAACTCCAATTTGGCAAATATGTTCACCCCGTCTGGAACGTCCATATTATTTAATTTCAGAAGGGGGGTGTGCCCTATCATATCCTGCATAGAATTGTAATAATGCATCAAGATCACTTCTTGCTGAGATATATCGCATTCTGAAGATCAGAAGTAATGTCTCCAATGTTCTCTATTCCAACAGATAAACGGATCAACCCCTCAGTTATCCCTACCTTCTGACGTATGTCATATGGGATAGATGCATGGGTCATGCTTGCTGGATGGCAGATCAAGGATTCAACACCACCAAGACTTTCAGCAAGTGCGATTAATTCGAGTGAAGAGAAGAATTTTTTAACATCGTAATTCTCTTTTAACTCAAAGGACAGCATTGCCCCTCCGTTCTTGGCCTGTTTTTTATTTATATCGTAGCCATGAAAATCTGGACTTCCTGGATAGAACACTTTCTCCACGGCATCATTGGATCTTAGGAATTCCACAACTGCCTTTGCATTCTCCACATGACGGTCCATACGAACAGCCAGGGTCTTGATCCCTCTTATGAGTAGAAAAGAATCGAATGGTTGAAGTATGCCGCCTGTTGCATTCTGTATGAAATGTATACGGTCTGCCAATTCTTTCGAATTTACAACCACTAGGCCAGCGATTAGATCGCTATGGCCTCCGAGATATTTCGTTGCACTGTGTACTACAATATCTGCTCCGAGATCCAAAGGACGCTGAAGATAAGGTGTCATGAACGTATTGTCGACAATTGTGTATATTCCATGCTTCTTTGTTATTTCAGATACTCCTTTTATGTCTGTAATTGACATTAGAGGATTTGCTGGACTCTCGATGAATATGGCTTTTACATCAGGACCTATCTTCTTATCCAAAGATTTGAGGTCCGTTGTATCTTCGATCGAGTATTTTATTCCAAAATTAAGGAATATCTTATCCAATACACGAAATGTCCCACCGTAAACATTACTGGATATTATTATCCTGTCTCCAGATTTGAATAGACTTAAAACCGCAGTTATGGCGGCCATGCCTGATGCGAATGCAAAACCCGCGGTACCGTTCTCGAGTTCCGATATTAATGATTCTAATGCGTCTCTCGTAGGGTTCCCGGTTCTCGAATACTCATATCCTTTATTGATCCCGAGACCCTGTTGTTGATACGTTGATGTCTGATATATCGGAACATTCACCGCACCTGTTCTCTCATCTCCGCTAATGCCTCCATGAATTAACGCAGACTCGATGTGTGTATGGTTGCTCATTGCATTATCTCCATTAATGCATACAAAACATATCTATTTAATATGTATTGTTGAACAACAATTCTATCAATTATTTTTTTTATCCTCCATGGTAAAATACAAGACTTTTTGTCTTACATTCAAAATAAAAAACACGTTAGTTGGTTGTATAAAATAAAATAACAGTACCATATTCTAGGAATATGCATAATTTTGCTCACGGAATAGATAAAAAACATCTGTTGATACTATTCGTGGCAATATTCGTAGCCCTTATTGACGGAATGGATGGAAGTATCGTAAACATCGCTCTTCCAACCTTAGCGGCTGAAATGGGCACAGATACAGGAACGATATCTTGGGTTACCGTATCGTACTTTATGATGCTGGCGGGAACAATACTTCTTTTCGGAAGAATAGCCAATAATAATGCAGTAAAGACAATATTGATCCTTGGACTCATCTTGTTCACTGTAAGTTCTCTGTTCTGTGGATTATCTGATTCCATCTCAATGATCCTTATCTCAAGGATATTGCAAGGTACAGGTGCAGCAATGATGAGCGCTGCAATGCCGATGATGTGCGTGAGATATCTGCCAGCAAATAAGTTAGGCCTTGCACTCGGCGCCATGACATTAGGTTGCTCGATCGGTTATGCTACTGGACCTGCCCTAGGCGGATTCATAATAGATGCATTGTCCTGGCATTGGGTATTTTTTATTAACATACCAATAGCGATCATCGTGTTGCCAATAATACTATTGGCAATACCAAAAGATGCTCCCAGAATTAAAAAACATATAGATCTGGCAGGAGCCCTGGCCTTCCTTCTCATGATCGTATTCGGAATATATGCACTTCAAAGATTCTGTTACGAAGGGGAATTCATAACATCAATGATAGCGGCAATACTTTTCGCCGTAATGATAGGAGCATTCATTTATCTAGAACTTAGAAGAAAGAATCCTCTTCTTAACGTGCGTGTTTTTAAAAATAGGGATTTCAACTTTGTTTTTATTTCATTCCTTATTGTTAACCTCGTATACATGGGAATATTGTATCTTATACCGTTCTACCTAGAGATCAACTTGAATTTATCTTCATCCATGAGCGGAGTCTACCTGCTAATACCATCGATCGTGACACTGATATTTGTCGTTCCTTTCTCAAGAAAATCTGATTTCATAGGAAGAAGGATATTCAGCATCATTTCTTGTTTTTTATTATTGCTTGCCTGTGTTTTTTGGGCCATATTCTCACCTTACAAAGAGGTGATACCGCTGATCATTGCTTTGATTCTAATGGGGCTTACATGGGCCACATGCGGAGGTGCTATGGCAAGTCGCATTGTTGAAAAAACTGTCAATGAAAGTCGTGAAATAGGATCATCTTTGATGAGCGAGGCCATCTACATCGGATGTGCTGTTGGCACAGCACTTTACGCAATGATGTTCGTGCTCTATACCGGTTCAGGAAATACTGATTTTAAAGACCTTCCACCAGATACATTCCTTGACGGTTTTGTCTTTACACTAATCATATCTATTGTACTCTGTATCGCAGCATTGGTAATGTCTGCAGTAGTAAGAGACAACAAAGAATGATGAAAAGCTATTTTTATTGTCATTTATACAACATAATACTGTATCATCTTAAGTATAAACAATCTAAATAATCCACAATCATAAATATGATTTACTAATCGATTAATTGAATAAAAGTACATTTCAAGAAAAATTGAAATATAAGATTAGCCCTTCAATACCTGTTAAGGATTAAAATGGCCCTAAATATTCTCTTTGATGCCCTGAACAGCGGATTGGAATACGTGATAAGCTATCTAGCTGAACATGTGATCACATGTCTGATCCCAGCATTCTTTATTGCCGGAGCCATCGCTGCATTAATCAAAAAAGACTCAGTGATAAAATATCTTGGACCTAAAGTATCAAAATACAAATCCTATTCTGTAGCATCTGTTTCAGGTACTCTATTGGCAGTGTGCAGTTGTACGATACTACCGCTCTTTGCTGGCATATATAAAAAAGGTGCAGGTTTAGGGCCTGCGATCACTTTCCTATTTGCTGGCCCAGCCATAAATGTATTGGCCATCATCTACACCGCACAGGTACTAGGTTTTAATATCGGAGTGGCCAGAGCTGTAGCTGCCATTTCTCTATCCATAGTGGTTGGACTTATAATGGCGTTCCTTTTCAAAAAAAGCGAAAAGGAAAAAGAAGAAAGTATAGGGCCAGATCCATTCTCGGTTTCAGACGAATCTGTACCAAGACCTAAATGGGTGATACCAATATTCTTTGCGTTACTTGTAGGCATATTGATCTTTGGAGCGTCGTCCTTGGATTGGATGATCAAACTACCGATCGTATACATATTCACGATATTGATAGCTGTGATATTGATCTATTATTTCACAAGAGACCAGGTCACAGAATGGGGAACAGAAACATGGATGCTCACAAAGAAGATATTCCCCATATTGATAATTGGAACATTTATTGTTGGAGTGTTTGCTTATTTTGTTCCTCCGGAAACATTTGCCCCTTATCTCGGTAGCAACAGTTTAGGCTCCACTTTCCTTGCCTCTTTGATAGGCGCCGTAATTTACATGCCGACCTTGATGGAGGTCCCGATAATCGGGGGTGTTTTCGGATACACAACCGGTGCCATGGCTAGTGGACCGGCGTTGGCACTTTTGCTCAGCGGACCGACAACCAGTCTGCCATCAATAGCCGTATTGTACAAAATAATAGGACTGAAAAAAACCCTTACTTACTGGATACTCGTGGTCATCATGGCTACCATTGCAGGAATGATATATGGGGCCATAACATAATCAAAATTTATATCTAAAAATATTATAAATTAATAGCAATGTATGTATATATGTACATATATACAATTATTATGAACCTAATAAATGCAAAGTTCTTCAAAGCTTTAGGAGACGAAACCAGATTGAATATTGTAGGTTATCTGCTAAAGAAAGATTATTGCGCATGTAATTTTGATAAGATCAGCGATAAGGATCAGACCACCATCTCTAGACATCTTAAGATACTTACAGAAGCAGGTATAATTAAGAACACAAAACATGGCAGGAACAATATTTACAGCATAAATGATGAAGAAATGAGATCCCTCCTTCTAAAGATCGGAATTGAAGAATTGGACTGCGACTGCGATTGTATTGTAAATGACAGAGAACAGTTCGTCAAAGAATCTGTAAAGGAAAGATATGGTAAGATCGCAGTATCAGACGTCCCATGTGGTTGTGGAAACAGCTGCTGTAGCGATTCGTATGATCCCATGAAACTTTCCGCATCCGTAGGATATTCTGAGGATGAGTTAAAGGTCCTACCCGGGTCCAATCTAGGACTAGGATGCGGGAATCCTGGAGCGCTAGGCAATATCAAAGAAGGCCACATTGTCCTTGATCTCGGCAGCGGGGCAGGCATGGATGCATTCCTCGCAGCCCGTCGTGTTGGAAATTCAGGTAAGGTCATTGGTGTTGATTTTACACCAGAGATGATTAAAAAGGCCGAACGTAATGCAAAAGAAAATGGTATTACCAACGTAGAATTCAGATATGGGGATATTGAAAAACTCCCTGTTGATGACAACTCGATCGACATCATACTTAGCAACTGTGTCATAAATCTTGTACCAAATAAACTGAACGTCTTCAAGGAAGCGTACAGGGTCTTGAAAGATAACGGCAAAATGTACATCTCTGACATGGTCCTATTAGAAGAACTCACTGAAGAACAAAGAAACGACAAGGACCTTATCACAGGGTGTGTTGGCGGGGCCATCCTTAAAAATGATTATCTGAACCTGATAAAACAAGCAGGATTCCACCTAGATAACATTTTAGAAGACAAAAAAATAAGTAAGGTACAATATCAAGGTCTCCCAGTAGAAAGCTTGAAGGTCGTTGCCAATAAAATTTAAAAACCTTTTTACAAACTATTTAATTGATCAGAATTCCAAAATGATATGAACCCTATTTGATCGGCGATCACAACGCACGATATGACATATAATGATAAAAATTTATTAAATATCAAAGCAGAACTTGTTTTTCTGCTTTGAATTTAATTTAAAATTTGGATCTGCAACAAGATCATTTGATACAACCGCATTTGACATTCCCAGCGATGAGATCTTGCCAATCTTTAAGGACGTCATGTGTCCAACAGTCATCAGCACCCGCTGATTCACGCATCACCAATGCCAATATGTAATTCAATTCCTTGACTGTAGCTCCTGCTTCTAAGGCACCCTTGAAATGCTTTCTCACACATGGTGCGCTCCTGGACTTTATGGACAATGCAAAACATATGAACTGGTAAGTTTTTTCGTCAATAGATCTTTTTTCACGATACATATCATCCATATCGTCCAACATCTCTGTGAATTCAGGAAAGAACTCCTCCAACATTCTTGTCATTTTTTCTCACCTTTGCTTATCAGTTCCACGATTTCCTGTGTACTAAGGACCTTGCCCACAGATACTATATCCTTGCCTATCACTAGAGCAGGCGTGACCATAACGCCATATCTAGCTATCTCGTTGATGTCTGTTACGTGGCCGACCTCAAAATCCTTTCCAGATAGCTTGACTGCTTCTTTAGCATTGGATTCCAACTGTTTACATTTCAAACATCCGGTTCCAAGCACTTTCACATAGGCATCATCATTTGCATGACCTTCACATCTACCCTCGTTCTTTCTACTGAATAATCCCATTTACATACACTCTCCGATTGATTGCTACTGACTTTAAAGAATAAAAATGTGTACTGAGACCACGCAGTCTACTTTATTAGATGTTAACTTAAAATTGATCTTGATGTCAGAGCAATTCGCCTTTCTCATCCACGAAAACAATGTCGTTCCTTTCGATCTTCTTGACCATATTTTTTGAAAGCATCCCCATTTCCAACCAAGCCGCGTTCATGACACCTGTTGGAACGAGACAGGTCAAAGACATATCTCCCCTCATATCTCTGGTATTCACCTTACTGGCCTCCAGATCTGTTATATCTACTATTGATAATGTTTTCAAACGTTCCCCATAGGCTTTTACCTTGGGACAATCCGATTCGATCGATATGTCAATGTCTCCGTCCTCCCGCATATTAGTTGTGATCCTATGTGTTTTTCCACAAACTCTCATGTTTACAATTACATTGGCCATATCTCAAACCCCCATCTTAAGATCTGAATTCAATAATTCCTTGACCTTGCCTTCAATCAAAGTAATGACTTCCACGTATTTTTGATCGGAGATGCCTTTGGGATCTGGAATATTCCATGCAACTCTTCTTTTGCACGGCATATACGGACAAGTTACACCGCAACCCATTGTGACCACAACATCCACGGGAGGCAGATCGGATATCAGTTTTGGGAATTGCTTATCGGTCATTTGAATTCCGAATATCTCCTTCAAATGACGCACAGCATCCGGATCGATGCATTCTGAAGGTTCTGATCCTGCAGAATAACATGTAAAACTTCCATCTGATAACGAATTGCCGATCGCCTCGGCTATTTGGCTTCTGCAGGAATTGTGTACGCAGATGAATGCTATCTTCATATTGATCTGTCCAATTAATTGAAAAAAGTTCAATCTTTATACTCACCCAATGTCAAATACGCCGGAAGTTCGAAACCACTTTTTGGACCGACGACCGTTTTCCATTTCGTGATCATCTCTACCTGACGCTCTATCCCTTCACAAAGTCCAGGCAGTATTATTGTGCGTCCGGTCACTTTATTGGCGATACCTGATGTTGTAATTCCTTTCATTACCGTAGCTGGCGTCATGACATGCATGATGGCGGCATGATCGATGGTGAATCCCTTGGTATCCGTTGGCACGATCCATACACTTACATCCGGGGCATTTCTGAAGATCAACTTGAGAACATAATGAGTTACCGTGCAATTACCTGTTACTATCACAGGCGAATCGGCTGTTGGAGAATTTATCTCTATCAGTGTCTCTGGTATCACGCTCATAGAATAATCGGCCTCGCGCACTTCCAATCTTATGGAAAGAGGACCCCCAAGTGATTCCATCATCATCAATGCCATCTCAGGACATTGCTCTGTTTTCACAGTACCTTCGCTCAAAGCTTTTGCAAATGCCAGACAATCAACATGCCCGCATCCGCCGCAATCCTTACCTGGCAAATATTTCACTATATCGTCAGGTGACAACCCATAGAAATCCACTGCTGCTATTACCATTATTATCTCTCCTTTACCTTCAATATCTGTATTTTTTATCAATTTTTATTTGATCTATTACGATTCTCTGCATCTGCCCTTTTTATTATCGATCCTTTTTACATGTCCTTCACTGTCATAGTATTTCCTTTGGAAATACAACGACAGATGAACGAATCCTATCATTACCGGCACCTCTACAAGAGGGCCTATAACCGCTGCGAAAGCCACTCCTGAACTGATACCGAACACTCCGACTGCAACTGCGATAGCGAGTTCGAAATTGTTACTGGAAGCGGTGAACGATTGTGCTGCTGCATGCGGATAATCAAATTTGAAACGCCATGATAGGCCGAATGACAAAAGGAACATTATCGCAAAATAGCAAAGCAGGGGTATAGCGATCCTGATCACATCGACCGGCAATTGCACAATGTAATCACTCTTAAGAGAGAACATTATCACTATCGTGAACAAAAGGGCAAGCAAGGAGATCTTTCCGGCGATAGGCATGAATTTATCATCATACCATTCCTTGCCCATGCGGGGCCTCAACAGGTACCTTGTAGCTATGCCAGAAAAGAATGGTATCCCAAGATAGATCAACACACTTATGGCTATGGATGCCATCGATATCTCTACATCCACTCCGGAACCTGGCGAGATGAAATCCGATAACACTGCTATCAAGAAATAAGCATAGAAGGAGAACATTATTATCTGGAACACAGAATTTATTGCAACAAGTATAGCTGCATATTCGTTGTCTCCCTTGGCCAATTCGTTCCACACCAGCACCATGGCTATGCATCTGGCGATACCAACAATTATGACACCTATACGATACTCTGGCATATCTGGAAGGAATATCCATGCCAGAGCGAACATCAGAAAAGGCCCCACTACATAATTCAAGAATAAGGACGTGGAGAACATCTTCTTCGCTCCTGGCATATGGGTGACCTTTCCAAGTTCCTCATACTTCACTTTGGCAAGAGGCGGATACATCATCAATATCAGACCGATGGCCAAAGGTATGGACGTCGTACCGATACTAAGAGAACCTATGAAATCAGCTAAACCTGGAATTAGTATGCCTAGCCCTATACCGAGGGCCATTGCTACGAATATCCAAATTGTAAGATATCTGCTTAGAAAGGGCAATCTTTCTGAAACTTTTAAACTCCCGTTGGATCTTGCATTACTGTTCGAACCGACCATATCTCTTCCCTACCATATTTCAAATAATATTGAAATGATATTCTCGGTATAAATATATTCTCAGTCGTGTTCCTGAAAAGAAACATGTTTGCACAATATTCAAGTCGACAGGTTTGGACAATTTACGTATGAAATGGAGAATAAGATGACAAAAAAAGAGTGCGTTAAAGAAACTTGTTGTTCGAATATAATAGACCTTCCAACAGAAATGGAGGAGATTATGTGTCTCAACGGAGGTCTCAAGGAAATAAAGAAACGTGTCCCAAAAAAAGAAGAATTGGTCAATGAATCAATGACCTTCAAAGCCCTATCCGATCCGATACGTCTACAGATAATACACGCACTTCTGATATCTGATTTGTGCCCCTGCATATTGAAGGAAATAACAGATACAACAGACTCTAAACTATCATATCATCTAAATATATTGGAAGAAGCAGGTCTAATATCAAATTCTCCTAGGAAAAAATGGCGCATTTATGGATTAACCGAATATGGTAGATCTGTGATCAACAATTATTTATCATTATCAAAATAAAAACAGATATCCTGTTTGTCGATTGAAACAAAACAATCTAAGCCCATTACAATCAAATATCGATCTGTATGACGTTGCCCGCCCTTTCCCACGAGATCAGATCGGCAAGCGTTATATTGTCTATGACTGAGGACATTGCATCATCTATCTTGGTCCACAGTTTCACTGTTGTGCAATTCTCGAATCTGTCACAATACTCCAAGCCTTCCTTTACACATGGCACTATCGAAAGATCTCCTTCGACTGCCCTAATTATGCTGCCCACTGTGTATTCTTCAGGTCTTCTAGTCAACACATATCCACCCTGAGGTCCTCTTACACTTCTGACAAACCCCGCACGGTTAAGACTCGAAATTATCGCCTCAAGATACTTTGGTGAGATATCCTGCCTATCGGATATGTCCTTGATCTTGATCGCGCCGTCCTTTTGGTAGAGTGCAATATCAAGCATCAAACGCATGGCGTACCTTCCTTTCGTAGATATCAGCTTTGACATTACTTTACACCCTTGCTATTTTTGTTTCCATCGAGATGTCTGAAATTTTCATATACGTACAAATCCTAATTTTGAATAGTCCTCTCTTGAGAACCTATGATATGTCAAATGTCCACACTCTGTAGTTATGCAATACACATAAGGGTCTGTGCCATCCTTGAAATATACAACAGAATCGAACTCTTCTCCTTCTATGTCCTTCCATATGCAATCTGCTGAGATATTCTGTAACCTTGCCTTCAATTCTTTGGTTTCCACATGTTCAAGAACAGAATCCACAAATACCTTCAGAACAGGACTAACAGGAAGAGTGCTGACATATCTGCATCCTTCTTCAGGCACTATTATTCTTACCCTGTTGTCCAAAATGGAACACTCGACTTTACCAAGCCGTTCCTTCGAGTCCTCCATGAACTCATCCAATATCTCATTCGATCCATTACAGATCCCGTCGGGAGAAAATAGACTGTCCAAAGGAATGTAAAGTGAAACAGCTCCCTTAGCGAGACCCAATTTCACCTGTGTTTCCTGAATGGTCGATATGACCGCGTTCTCCAACTCTTTTGAATCCATCTATATTCTCCCTTCTCCCGTGAGATCGTAAATAGTTTGAAAGATCGTTGCTTTTTTGTAGACTACTCAGTAACAACATGATATATTGATCCAAATATTCTCAATTGAACAAAGGCGTCGAAAGATATCTGTCTCCGTTATCAGGAAGTATCACTACTATGGTCTTGCCCTCATTCTCTTTTCTGGATGCAACTTCCAGTGCTGCCCAAAGAGCTGCACCTGATGATATCCCAACAAGCACACCTTCTGCACGTGCCACTTCTTTTCCAACAACGAATGCGTCGGTGTCCTTCACCGCGATCACCTCATTGTATATCTTCGTGTCAAGTACTTCTGGAACAAATCCGGCACCGATACCTTGTATCTTGTGTGGACCTGCGCGACCTTCGGAAAGTACAGGTGAATCTTTTGGCTCCACTGCAATGATCTTTAGATCAGGATTCTTTGATCTAAGATATTCTCCAGCACCGGTGATGGTACCGCCAGTACCTACTCCTGCTACCAGAATGTCTACCTTTCCGCCCGTATCCTTCCATATCTCAGGACCTGTTGTCTTCCTGTGGGTCTCTGGATTCGCCTGATTGACGAATTGACCTGGAATTATACTATTCGGTATCTCTTTTGCAAGTTGATTTGCCTTGTCAATGGCCCCTTTCATTCCTTTTGTGCCATCGGTCAACACGATATCCGCACCATATGCGGCTATCATCTGCCTTCTTTCTATAGACATTGTTTCTGGCATGGTCAATATGACCTTGTAACCTCTAGCGGCACCAATGGCGGCAAGTCCTATTCCAGTGTTTCCGGAAGTGGGCTCTATCAACGTTCCACCTTTCTTTATTGCGCCTTGCTTCTCTGCAGCCTCTACCATGGATAGCGCTATCCTATCCTTTACAGACCCAGAAGGATTGAACATCTCTAATTTGGCTAATATTCTGGCTTTGCTGCCGTGTGCTTTCGCTATGTTACCGAACTCTACCAACGGTGTATTGCCGACGAGTTCTGCTACCCCTGAATATATCTTGCTCATTATATCATATCCTAATTTTTTATTACTGTAACTATTATAAATTCAACTTATCTGGAACATGCGATTTCTTCATCATTTATATCAGTCTTTGGTTTCTTTAGACCCTCGATGACGATACCATTTTTTTCAGCATAGTCCCATAATGCAGCATGCACCGCCTCTTCTGCAAGAAGTGAACAGTGGATCTTTATCTGCGGAAGTCCTCCCAAAGCTTGCATAACGGCGACATTTGTCAATTCCAGTGCCTCTTGCACCGTTTTACCCTTTATCATCTCTGTCGCCATGCTACTTGTAGCTACTGCCGCTCCGCAACCAAACGTCTTGAATTTGCAATCCCGGATTATCTGATTCTCATCAATATCCAAGAATATGCGCATTATATCTCCGCACTTCGCGTTACCGACAGTTCCTACACCGCTTGCATTTGCGATCTCGCCCACATTACGTGGATTTGTAAAATGGTCGATGACCTTCTCGCTATATTCGCCGTCATACATCTTTAGTAACCTCCTTCTTAACGAAATCATCGTACAAAGGTGATAGTGATCTCAACCTCTCTACCGATGCTTTCAACACATCCACGGCATAATCTACCTCTTCAAATGTTGTGGTCGAAGAGATGGTTATTCTTATTGAACCGTGGGCCCCCTCATGTGGGAGACCTATCGCAAGCAACACATGTGATGGATCCAAGGAACCGGATGCACATGCGGACCCTGTGGAGACACATATCCCCTTTTGGCTCATGGACATCAACACGCTCTCACCTTCAACGAATTGAAAACTTATATTGACATTACCGGGCAATCTTTCGGTTCTATGACCATTAAGACTGCTGTATGGTATCTCAGAGAGAATGCGACCTATGACGTGATCCCTAATCTTGACCTCATGAGCCACCTTCTTGGACATGTCCCTCTCGGCGATCTCTGCCGCCTTTCCCATTCCTACAATGCCTGGAACATTGGATGTCCCTGCACGCTGACCCCATTCCTGGGCCCCTCCGTGAATCAAAGGTTCCATCCTTATTCCTTTCCTGATATACAGGATGCCTACGCCTTTCGGACCATAGACCTTATGACCACTGGCACTCAACAGATCGATGTTCATTTCATTGACATCGATTGGTATTTGACCGAAGGCTTGTACGGCATCTGTGTGAAACAAAATGCCGTGCTTTTTTGCAATGACCCCTATTTCTTTTATCGGTTCGATCGTCCCGATTTCATTGTTGGCGAACATGACAGAAATGAGTATCGTTCCAGGACGTATCGCCCTCTCAACATCCTTAGGATCTACGCGTCCGTATTTATCAACATCCAGATACGTTACTTCAATACCATTTTTTTCGAGGAATTTACATGTATTTATGATTGCATGATGCTCTATCTTTGTCACAATGATATGATTTCCTTTTGATTTCTGCGTGTAGGCAATCGACTTTAAGGCCCAGTTGTCGGATTCAGAACCTCCAGATGTAAAAAAGATCTCTTCATCTTTTGCATTGATCAAATGAGCTATTGAATGGCGTGCTGCATTGCATGCATCTCTTGCCCTTTTAGCCGCTATATGAAGACTCGAAGGGTTTGCCGATGCCTCGATGAAGTAGGGAAGCATGGCTTCCAAAACCTCAGGATCGACCGCTGTTGTAGCCGCATTATCCAAGTATACAGGTTTCGCGTTCTGTACGCCGTCTTGTTTCATACAATTCCCATAGAAGTAGTAGGAATTATAATAAGCTTATTGTTATTGCATGTTACAAAAATGAATAAATAAAACAAAAAATAAAAAAATTACAATTCAAGAAGCTACATAATGACCATCTGTGATCCTTAAAACTACTTTTGAACGAGCACATAAACGATCTTTATTTTCACTATGAATCGAATATATCATGCGAACAGATACATGATTTTTAGAATTTAGAGTGCCGAATCCTTGTTTCGTAACCTTTCTGATCATTATTAAGATCTTAGATGGCCTCGATACATGGGTCCGACACTCTAATTCATTGTTGCATTTATTTTCAAAGCTGTGACAATCTGTTGGAGGATCAAACATGCAATAACTATCCTTTACAAACATTCCATCCCACACATAATTAAGAACAGAGCCGCCTTTACTTTCCATTATAATAACGCTCAATAATATGTCTGGAATATCTGTTAAACAAGATATAAATAATTCTAAATTTGAGATATTGCCACGCTCTAAAAATAATACCTGAGGCCTTTCGACAGAGCTCTGATACGTGATACCGTGCCATTCCTCTGCGATTTGTTCTTCCATCTCTACTTTGATCAAAGGAACAAAAAACATATGATGTATAACATCAACGCCACTTTGTATCGCCATTCTTTCAATCGATCCGGAGATCGATATTATCCTGATGGCCCTGACCTTTGTAGATACTATCCTCATCAATAGCATATTTTGATTTATATTATTAAAATATTGCATAGATGTTAATAATATTAAACTATATTAAATGAAATAATTATTAATCATTATTAAATTTCAAACAAAATGATCAATTAGTTAACAATAAAAAAATACGGAATGCTGCCCGATATGCGAGAAAATATTGTAACCTGATGTAAAAAAAACAATTATACATGAATATCGTAAATGAAATTTAGATATTCATTGAAGTTCTTCTGGTGTCTTCACATTCCTGATCATCGAGATATCTTTATGACCTAGCCAATCGTAAAATCCGCTATCCTTCAAAAATTTAGTAAAGAAACGAACGATAAATCCGATAGATACCGCGGCAAATATTGTTCCTTCACGAATGCCGTTCAAAGCACCGAAGAAAAAGAACGAAGCAACGATCGCTATTGATATCATGGTGATATCGAACAACACCTTGACCTTTCCAAACTCTACCCCTGTCCTTATTGACACGAAACTTACCAGATACTCACCAGGCATCATCGTTACATTCGCGGCAAGCTCCAAACTTATTCCAAAAGAAAGAACAACGGCTGCCAATATGACCATACCCCATTGTACGATGTAATTTGTCAACACGATCCAATCAACAATATACGAAAAAACATCACATAATGCACTGAACATTACGACCATGACTATCTGAAAAAGATATATGGGCTTATACAAACGACCCATCATTAAGATCCCAAACGCCACCATTATAAGATTGATGATGAACATTGTCAATCCGATGCTCATATGAATGCCAAGACTGAGAACATAAGGTATGGATGATATCGGGGATGTTCCCAGAACCGCCTTGGTGGACAGGATTACACCCAATGCCATGATAGTGACCGCTAAAAAGAAAACAACTGTTTTCCTTAAAGGACGGCTGCCTACATTCATGTCATTGCGATATGCTCCGTATATTTACACCTTCACCAATTACCAGACCAATGAATGATGGAACATACATACTTCTCAGCAGCATTGATCCTTCGGCTGAAGCGATCCATATGGGTGAGATGACAATATGTTCTGTTGATGATACTAATGATATATTCACTCTTTTCGATTCACAGTTCATAGACGATGATGATAGAAAACTCTACAAAAAGAATGAAAAATTCACATTTCTATATTCTAAGAACACTTCAAAGGATATTTCTGAGACAATAATTGCTATAGATGCATTAAGACTTTTCAAATTGTCATCTCTAGGTGCAGGTCTGACCATGATCGTAGATGGGGGCTCGCACACTTATTGTCGCAGATGCATGGAAACATTTAATGAAGAATCAATGAAATTTCCTAGATTCTCACTCAATGATCATGAAAGATGTGAACTTTCCTCATTCTTTACAAAATTCTCTGAACAATACAATAACCCGGAATGGGATGGCTTCTTACCTGAATTACTTGACTTCTACAGAGAAGCTTACAGGATAGAGAACCCTCAGACCGCATTCATGAATCTTATGGTGGCGATGGAGATGTATCGTAAATGGATGGACGAATACATAGACAAATCCTCCAACACCAAAGATACTCAAATCATAGAAATTGAGACAAGAGGAAGAAATGGAAGGCCATCTGGGACCAAAAAGATAGCAGTTTTCTCATCAAGACTATTGTCGGAACATGATCCAGATATGTACCGGGACATGAAACGTCTGATATCTCAATTATATTATCAACGCAATAATTTTATCCATGGCGGAGTCCAGATAGAGGACATCTGCCATCGCATGATGTTCAACGTTGTCAGATGCGTGTTGGGAAAGATCTCTGTATGCAATTGCACCAAAGATGTGCTTTTCAAGGCCATAATGGAAAATAACGTTTCTAAAGTAGTAAAAGACTCCCACTTCTGCATATCAAAAAATGAGATCGATGCGTTCATAATGAGTTTCGATCGTTAAACAGAATAGGCAAAATAAGATCAAACTCGCTGAATGTACTCAAAAACAATGGGGAAATATTGAAAAAGATTTTAAATGGGGGCTGGCCCCCGTTGAGTTTCAGCTAATCCTTTCGGAATCCTCTTTCTTGACCTGAACGATGAAATCATCAGTCAGCATGCTTCCCAGATCGCCTTTGTCTCTGCTCCTGACTGACACAGAATTTCCATTTTCGGTCTCTTTCTCCCCGATGATGAGCATGTATGGTGCCTTCTCGAGTTGAGCCTCACGGATCTTGTATCCGATCTTTTCCTCTCTGTTGTCGAGCTCTACCCTTATGCCAGCGACTTTGCATTTATCCGCTATCTGCTTTGCATAATCATAAGATTTCTCGGAAACCGAAAGGACCTTGACCTGAACCGGAGCTAACCATGTAGGGAACCTTCCTGCATAATGTTCTATCAAAATGCCTATGAATCTCTCAATGGACCCATATATCACTCTGTGGACCATTATCGGCCTGTGCTTCTCGCCATCGGCACCGGTGTATGACATTTCAAATCTCTGCGGCATCTGGAAGTCCAGCTGTATCGTACCGCATTGCCAGGTCCTTCCGATCGTATCCTCCAGATGGAAATCGATCTTAGGTCCATAGAATGCACCGTCGCCTTCATTGACAGTATATTTCAGATTGGATGCCTCGAGAGCATGTATGAGACCATTTGTAGCGTTCTCCCAGTCCTCATCACTTCCCATGCTGTTCTCAGGCCTTGTGGAAAGCTCGACATGGTATTTGAACCCGAATTTGGAATAAACCTCGTCCACAAGCCTTACCACACCTTTGATCTCATCTATGATCTGATCTTGCATCATGAAGATGTGCGCATCATCCTGAGTAAAGCATCTGACCCTAAACAATCCGTGGAGTGTTCCTGACCTCTCGTGCCTGTGGACCAATCCGAACTCCCCCATCCTGATGGGCAACTCCCTGTATGAGTGGGGCTCGTTCTTGTAAACCAATATGCAACCAGGACAATTCATCGGCTTCACACAGAACTCCTGATCATCGATGAGCGTCGTGTACATGTTGTCCTTGTAATGGTCCCAGTGACCTGAGGTCTCCCAAAGCTCCTTGCTGAGCATCATGGGGGTGCATATCTCCTTGTACCCTTCCCTTGTGTGAAGTTCTCTCCAATAGCTCATCAAGGTGTTCTTCAGGATCGTTCCTTTAGGAAGGAAGAATGGAAATCCAGGACCTTCATCCATCAATGCAAAGATCCCCAATTCCTTTCCGAGTTTACGGTGGTCCCTCTTCTTTGCCTCTTCAAGCATGTTGAGGTATGCTTCCAATTTATCCTTACTTTCAAATGCCGTACCATATATCCTGGACAGCATCTTGTTCTTCTCGCTTCCACGCCAATATGCGCCTGCGAGTGTCGTAAGTTTGAATGCCTTGACCCCTTTTGTGTACAAAAGATGAGGGCCAGCACAGAGATCGACGAACTCTCCCTGTTTGTAGAATGTTATCCTAGCATCCTCTGGAAGGTCCCTTACAAGCTCCACCTTGTAGATCTCTCCCTTGTCTGCCAGATATTTCAATGCTTCTTCTCTGGGAAGGGGATATGTCTCGATCTTCAAATTCTCTTTGATGATCTTCTTCATCTCTTCCTCTACTGCATCCAGATCCTCCTGTGAGAATCCTCCGTTTTTATCAAAATCGTAGTAAAAACCGTCATCGATGGCGGGTCCGATGGCCAACTTAGTCTCGGGGTAGAGCCTTTTTACTGCCTGTGCTAGGACATGCGCAGTAGTGTGCCTGAGAACCTTAAGTTCATCTTCACATTCCTCTACTCTGCCATCGTTGTATAATGCCTTCATTCGATTACCTCTTACTCTAAGTAAGCACACACTCGATTACTGTTATTTTATAAATAACTTGCAACGGCCAAAGGAAGAACTCAGATCTTCAACTTGATGTTATGATATTTCAAGGTAGAATTATCTCCAGCGGCCATAGCGATAAGTTCTACGATGTGGAGCACGGGGATGCCATTAGAAACCAAATCATATCTGGAAAAACACATTGGACATGCAACAATGACAACATCTGCACCTTCCATCTCCTTTTGTCTCTCCTTCATCAATCCTTCTGAGACCACTGGGATGGACTTCCCACAGCATCCGAACTTATTTTCGATATATTCGACGCCCGTTGCCTTTACGATCTTGACAAGATCGTCATATATTGTATCGTAATGGCATCCTGGTTCGATCGCTACCTTCAATGTTGTACTTTTCAAAACTTGTATCTTATCCGCATGTTTGACCATTAGATTCACAAAATTTATGGCATATACACCGGACCGATTCAATTCTGCGTCACATCCAGGACATATTGTTATTATGTTCTTGCCTGCCGAGGAATTGCCGATCTCATGCTTGTATGCATCCCTCTCTTTCTCAGTGAGCTGTCTGAAAGGAATTGGATATGTACAACATGAATTCTTAGGCAACTCCTGACATCCTTCCCCTACCGAGTTCAAAGCCAATGTGGCCGCATAGATCAAAAAAGGCGCCTTACTTTCAACGGTGCAACCTGACATCAAATAGTTGTTCCCTTCCCATTGTGGTTTAAGCTCAGAACGTGAAACATCTGATTGCGGCAACACAAACCCTGTCCTAAGAAAAATATCAGGAACCTTCGAACCAAGTGCCTTTGACCTCATAAAATGCATCACGTAAGTAGGGTCCGTGAAATCACATGATCTGGAACATTCGCCACAGCCAATGCATTTTACAACATTGCCATCCTCTCCTGACATTACGGCCATGGGATCGCATCCACCATAGCGTAATGATGGACAATTATCTTGACACAAGCCACATTTTATGCACTTTGTCATTAGATCTGAGATCTCAATTGGAACTTCCATAGACGTCAATGGCCTTCTAGATTATTTACACTCATCTCAAAAGTGCGAAATATATCAGACCCAAAATTATAACGACCAGAGCAACTCCCAGAGATACCATCTTGCCTTTGATCGCGCCCATCCGTACGACAGAGTTCGTCGGGACCTTTGAACCTCCCGATGCACCGCACTTGGGACAAAAACGCTCATCATCCGACATGAGAGTGCCGCACTTTTTGCAGAATTTTGCCATATGACAATAATATGTAACGAGATATATAAATTAAAAGCTAAAAACATAAATTTTTCAATTTATACTGGTGTTAAATATGATTCTGGCCAGATACTCTAATCAGAGATAAATATTATATAATGATAAATAAAGTACACAACCCGATGCACAAGGTATTCGCGATAAACGGAAGTCCAAGAAGGAACAAGAACACGGCCTCTATGCTTGACAGTTTCTTAAATGGGGTCAATGACATGGGAGACTTCGAAACCGAAAGGATCGACCTATTCGACTATAACATACGCGGATGCACAAGTTGCTTTGCCTGTAAGAGAAAAGACCCCGACACATATGGCAAATGTGCATTGAATGATGATGTCAGCGAAATAATTGAAAGGACCTGCAACGCAGATGGTCTCGTTTTCGGTTCTCCGATATATTTCAGCAATATAACAGGACAAATGCTTTGCTTTTTGGAACGATTGTTATACCCGCAACTCAGTTATGAACAGGATTACAAGATACTTACCAACAAAAAAATGCCAACAGCGTTCATATACACCATGAACGCCACTGAAGAAGATTCAATAAAATACAACTACCCGCTCGCATGGGAAACCATGGAAAATTACATTGACATCGTATTCTCCAAACCAGAACGCATATGCGCTTATTACACATATCAATTCGACAATTACGGAAGATACCATACCGGCGTATTCGATGAATCTGATAAGGCCAAATACAGAGATACACAATTCCCAGAAGATCTAAAGAAAGCATATTATTCCGGGGCCAAAATGGCAGAGAAGATCAAACTTGGCCCCGATTTCAATGATAAAGATAGATCAAGATTCAACCAGAAGGGTCAGCCTTCAGATCCTCAAGCGAATAATAACTCGCTTTTAGGTTCTTGGCGAATTTTTGGGCGTTGTGGGTCATAGAGTATGAATTCTCCGAATCAATTAGTATCCAATGAACATTGGGGATGTTGATCTTCAAAGCTATTCCCAATGCTTCATCGACTGGGTCTGTGACCTCATCGTCGGGGTCAAGACATACGTTCGAATTGCCATCGGTGACAAGAATGACGTAGCACTTCTCGTCCTTGTGCCTTTTAGTGAAAACTGTCATGTAATTATTCATATACAGTAACGCCGCCGACATTGGGGTCCTTCTGCCAACAGGAAGATTGTCCAAAAGACCGTATATGCACTCAACGGATTTCGTAGGTGGCAGAAGCATCTGTATGGCCGTAGAATTGAATGTCATGAATCCCACACGATCCCTTTTCACATAATGCTGCTTGAGTAAAGACAATATTGCTCCTTTTACAGCCATCATCCTATTACGAATTATCAATGAACCACTTGTATCCACCGCAAAAAGGAAAGTTGATGAGCTTCTTACCTCTCTTACCCTTTCCCTCAGATCCTGTTTTTCGATTATAACTGCCATATCGGCTTCAAGGCCCTGATGGCGCTTGACCTGATACACCGCTGCCGCACGAACGGTAGCATCAAATGCCAGATCTGGATTCTTATCATCGGTCACCCTAGAACCTACATACCTTCCACTTCTGCAATTGCTTTTCATGAAGGATCTTTTTCCCTTATCCTCAGCAGAACCGTGAGCCTTTCCTATTTCATTCTCAAAAAGATCTATGGCATCAAATGTCTCGCCGATCTTTGTTATCACATCTTCTATCTCGATGGGCTTTATCGCCGATCCCTCTGACTCGTCCCCTTCATTATCTGGCTGGGTCTCTGATACGGCCATACGTTCTCTATCTGAGTCATCGTGTATGGCTCTCTTGATGTGCGATTCTCCACAACCTAGAATATCATGTTCCACTTTTTTCTGATTGTCTACCCTGCGACCTTTTTTCACTTTACGTCTGTGGGCGAGACATAGTAATGATGCGTTCTCGATATCCTCTGTATCTACAAATGAGCGTCCTTCGAGGGCCGCCAGGGTCATTGAAACATTCATGACAGAGATGTCTCCGCGAAGACCATCAATATCCATACTGGCACATATTTTGGCTATGTTTGATATATTATCTTCTGTCAACCTTATTCCCTTGAGCAGGACCTTTGCATCCGATATTGTCTTTGAAAGGGTACTCTCTTGCTTAGAATATGTATTTAAAAATGCGTCTGGATCCTTCTCAAAATCCAAATTCCGTCTTAGTACCTCTTGTCTTCCATCCTGATCCTCCGGAAAATCGGCATTGACACATATGTCGAAACAATCCATGACCCTTGGATTCAAATAACAGTCATTGATGTTCATTGTCCCTATGAGCGTCGTATTGCATGCATATGATGTGGAAAGATTCTCTCTTTCCACTTTGACCTTGCCAATCAATACCGAATCCACCACTGAACTCAACATTCTTTGTTCGAATAGATTGACATCGTCCATGTAAAGAAAATTACCATCTGCACGACTCATCAGACCTTCTTCCAATACTATCTTTCCTTCTTTTATGGCCATCTCGATGTTCAAACAACCAAAAAGCTGTTCATCTGTCACATTCAACGGAACATTGACAATGCTCTTACCAGATATGTTCCCGAGAGAACGGGCCACCATGGTCTTACCGGTACCTGAATTTCCCTTGATCAATATTCCTTTGATCCTAGGATTCACTACAGAACACAGTAGAGCTTTTTTCACTTGTTCCATACCGAATACGGCCGAGAATGAAAAATTAGCAGGGCTCAATAGCCCAGACATATATCCAACTCCTTGTGATCGAAGATTACCTCCTCGAATGCACGTCTCTTCAAACGATGGGAAATTACCAGTGATGCTGTTTGACGAATGTCCTCTTTGGTCACTTCTGTCCTTCCCTCGAGAGCCGCATTGGCCTTAGCTGTCCGCATCATGGTTATATCTGCTCTGTGACCTTCCATGCCGAAATGTATCGACACCATGACCACATCGTGCACAAGATCGTCGCTTATCTTTACATTAGGTAATAATTCCCTTGCCTTGATGATCTTGTTGCGGAGTACATCAGTGTCTTTCTGATATTGTGCCAGATATGCCTCAGGATCAAGATCGAACTGCATCCTACGCCTAATGACCTCCATTCTGGTCTGTACGTCCTTCTCACCCTCAACATCAACAGATAACCCAAATCTATCAAGAAGTTGAGGTCTCAGACTTCCTTCTTCAGGATTCATTGTCCCGACCAAAATGAATTTTGCAGGGTGTGAAAAAGAAACCCCCTCTCTCTCAACATAATTCGTTCCCATCGCTGCAGAATCCAAAAGAAGATCCACAATGTGGTCGTCCAATAGATTGACCTCATCGACATAAAGGAGATTACCGTTTGCCTGTGCCAATACACCTGGTTCAAACTTCTTCTCACCGGTCTTCAACACATGTTCCAGATCTAATGTTCCAGATATACGGTCCTCGGTTGCGCTCAATGGAAGTTCGACAACACTCATTGGAAGTACTATTGATTCAAAGACCTCTCCTTTCGCCATTCTTTCACGGCACTGTATACACATCCTCTTTGGATATCTTGGATCGCAGTGGAAAAGACACCCCTTAACTGCTTGGATCGGAGGAAGGATCTGTGCCAATGATCTAACCGCTGTGGATTTTGCCGTCCCCTTCTCTCCTTTGATCAAAACTCCACCTATGCTTGGATCTACGATATTCAGAAGAAGCGCATTCTTCATTTTTTCCTGACCTACTACACGCACGAAAGGAAATAATACTTGCTCGTTTGACATCTTTAACATCTCTGTGCCAGTCAGTTAATATTTTGATTTACTGACTGATTTCTAAATAGCTGTTAAGTTTTCTTACCCTATATATAGATGATATTGTTAAAGAAAATTTTTATGAATTGCATTGACAAAATAAGATATCATACAAATAATTAAATAAAAATGTTATAAAAGAACTATAATAATAAATAAATATAAATACGATAACAGTACACCAGTCTTTTTAAATAGATATATTTAAATATTATTGATTAAACTCAAAAAATACCTATGAACTTTCAGATCATCGGTTAATTCAGGATGGAATGCCGTTACCAATTGATTTTTGAACCTTGCGGCAACGATCTTACCATTATACACAGAAAGAATGGTGACACCCTCACCTACCGATTCTATGACTGGTGCTCTAATGAACTCCATAGGTATCATTCCCAGATCGTCAAAATTAGATACTGTGAAAAAGCTCCCGAGTTGCCTACCAAATGCATTGCGCCTAACACTCATTGGAAACGTACCAAGATACCTTCTGTCATCATTGATGATGGTATCAGAAAGAAGGATCAGACCCGCACATGTACCAAAGACCGGTAGTCCGTCGATGATCCTCTGTCTGATGTCATCCAGCATCCCAAGGTCAGTAAGGAGTTTTCCGATCACTGTGCTCTCGCCGCCAGGTATTATGAGGCCGTCCATGTTTTTTTCTAGATCCGAAGGTTTCCTGATCTGGAAATGCTCTTGATCCAATCTATCGAGCATGGATTCGTGCTCTGCAAATGCACCCTGGACGGCAAGAACACCGATCCTCATTGTCCACGTTCCGCCATTATCGTTTTTATCTCTTGCTCGTTGATGCCGACCATGGCCTGTCCGAGGTCTTCAGAAAGTTCTGCCAGGATCGCAGGGTCATTATAATTCGTGACCGCTTTCACGATAGCGGATGCGCGCTTGGCCGGATCCCCTGATTTGAATATACCTGAACCGACGAAAACTCCCTCTGCTCCTAATTGCATCATCAATGCCGCATCGGCAGGGGTCGCAATTCCTCCAGCTGCAAAATTTACAACTGGAAGTCTGCCATTCTGATGAACATATCTCACAAGGTCCAACGGTACCTGTAATTGTTTTGCAGACTCGTAGAGCTCATCCTCAGATGTGCCCACCACTCTCCTGATCTCAGAATTCATGGCCCTCATGTGCCTGACGGCCTGAATTATGTCTCCCGTACCTGGTTCTCCTTTCGTCCTGATCATGGATGCGCCCTCGGATATGCGCCTTAAGGCTTCTCCTAGATCCCTTGCACCGCATACGAATGGAACCTTGAATTTTGTTTTGTCGATATGATACACATCATCAGCTGGAGAAAGAACCTCGCTCTCATCTATGTAGTCTATCTCGATAGCTTCAAGGATCTGGGCCTCAACAAAATGACCTATGCGTACCTTTGCCATCACGGGTATGGAGACCGCTTCCTGTATGCCTTTGATCATTTTGGGATCGCTCATTCTAGAGACCCCTCCTGCAGCACGGATATCGGCAGGTATCCTCTCAAGTGCCATGACAGCGCAAGCCCCCGCTTTCTCTGCGATCTTTGCCTGTTCAGGATTTGTCACATCCATTATCACGCCACCTTTCAACATCTGGGCCAATTCCTTGTTCAATCCATATCTTTCATCGGTCATATTCAACACATGATGTTAGTACAGACCAAGTATATGTATTTAATTGGATATTGATGTATAATAAAATACATTCAAAAACATAAAAACATCAAAAAATGAATTTTAAAAAGAAAAATAAGAAAATTAATTAAAAAGAGGGTTTCCCCTCAGTTTACTGACATTGAATCTCTTATTTTCTTATCCTTCAAGAACGTGGAGATCAAGAATGCACATAGGCATAACAAACATGCAACGAAGAATGCTGGCTTGAAAGCATCAACTATACTTCCGGGCAGCACCATCGGCAAGATTATACCTGCGGCGAATATCGACTCGATGATCGCAACACCGACAGAACTCCCTGCCTGTCTGAATGTATTGATTATCGAAGACATCAAACCCTCCTCATTGGTTTGAGAATAGCTCAAACTGAGATTGGTGGAAGCGACCAAACTGGTTCCTACACCTGCACCCATTATGAACAATGTTATCAGGATAAACATTAATGATGTCCCTTCATTGAAATGGATCATCATGAGGAAGCCTAAAGCTGATACAAGACATCCGATCGATAACATCTTGTTATTTATGCCAGTCTTGTCTGAGATCTTCCCTACAGTTGGACCGACGACCATCATTCCTATTGAGTTGGCCACAAGTATAAGGCCCATGTCCACTGTTGAATAACCCTTTACATATTCCAGATAATAAGGCAACAGTAAATAGGATCCAGCAACAGCAGCGAAGATCAACAGATTGACCAAGTTGCTACCAACGACATCCTTGATCCTCATGATCCTGAGAGATATGAGCGGGTCTTTTGCCCTCTGCTCCCACCATACCAACAATCCTGCAAATATAAATGCAGAAGCAAGAAGGGCAAGATTTCCATTAGAGAACCATCCGCCATTGGTACGAGCTGTGTTGAGATAATAGATCAGTGAGAACATCATTATGACCATTAAGATCACACCGACGACGTCCGACTTCTGCTTATTATCGCGTACCTCATTAACATTGGCCATACTCTTCAAAGACATCAGAATACAAACGATTCCGACAGGAACGTTTATGAAGAATATATAGGACCAATCGAACTGACAGAGAATCCCCCCTATTACTGGGCCGCAGGCTGTTCCAACTGATGAGGCTAAAGTGATCGCACCCACAGCTTTCCCTCTTATACCGGGCAGATATGATGTGATCATTGCCAATCCCATTGCCATTATCATACCTGCACCCAGACCTTGTATGATCCTTAGGGCGATCAATATGAACAATGTGGTTTGTCCATCACCACCTATCTTCATAGTCCCTGTTAGACCGATTATCAAAGACATTCCTGCAAATATGCCAATACCTAAAATGAACAGTTTCTTGTATCCAAGATTGGTCCCTAATTTCCCCCAAAGAAGTATGAAACAACATAATGAGAGCGTATATCCAATCAAAATCCAAGAGACATCACTGGACAGATTACCAAGATTCAGATCGGACCTTATCGTTGGCAAAGCCACCGAGACAATCGTAGCATCCAAAGATGCCATGAACGTTCCTAATACTATACTGATCAAAATCCATTTTTCTTTGGATGAGATCTTGGAAATGTTTGGATCACTGCCCATAATGTGATAACAGATTTGAATGGATTTAATTATATTGTACAATGAGGAAAATAATCGACACTGAATCATCACTAATATGACCTAAAAGTGTTAAGATCAAAAATAGAAATAATGCTTTTCTTGGTTTTAATGATTAAAAGAGCATAAAATTATAATCATCTCTCTAAGTACTTTACTCGTTTGTATAAGATATGCTTCTTGTTTCCAGCATCATTTCGTAGACTCTGCGTCCCTGACCTTCTTATCTTTTAAGACCATCGAAAACACAAATGCGAGGAAACACAGTACACATGCAACAAAGAATGCCGGTTTGAATGCACTGACCATACTGCCATTCAATACAAATGACGCAGCTATGCTTGCAGTGAATACCGCACCAAGAACTGCGACACCGACTGAACTTCCTGCTTGCCTGAACATATTGATTATTGATGACATGGAACCTTCTTCGTTATGTTCTGAATACCCCAATATAAGATTGGTGGTGGCAACCAACCCCATTCCGATACCCACTCCCATCAAAAATAATGTAAAAATAATGTATAAAAGCGATGTATATTCATCAAAACGGATCATCAATAAGAAACTGAATGCCGATATCAAACAACCTATCGACGACATCCTGTTATTGATACCTGTCTTATCTGAGATCTTTCCTACTGTTGGACCGACCACCATCATCCCTATCGATGTCGCCACCAGAATCAGACCCATGTCCACTGTTGAATATCCTCTTACTGTCTCAAGATAATAAGGTAACAGGAAATACGACCCTGAGAACGCAGCACAGATCAACAGATTGACCGCGTTACTGCCAACCACATCCTTTATCTTCATTATCCTGACCGATATGATTGGACTGTCTACTCTCTGTTCCCACCATATCAACAATCCAGTGAATATGAACGCTGTTGATAGGATGACAACATTCTCATCAGAAAACCACCCACTGTTATTCGCCGTATTTAGATAATAAATGAACGAGAACAACATTATGACCATGAAAACGACACCCAAACCGTCCAGTTTCTGCTTCTCCCCGCGTTCCTCCTTGACATTGGCCATACTTTTTACGGACAAAAGAATGCAAAGCAAACCTATCGGAACATTGATGAAGAATATGAACGACCAATGGAATTGACAAAGAAAACCACCTATTACTGGGCCGAAGGCCAACCCGACTGAGGATGCTAATGTTATCGTTCCGACCGCTTTTCCTCGTATGTTGGGAAGATATGATGATACCATGGCAAGTCCCATCGCCGTGATCATGCCTGCGCCTAGGCCTTGCAACATTCTCAGCAGTATGATGATGTTGAGGCCACCTATTTTCAAAACACCGAAAACTCCTATGGTCAACGACATTCCAGCAAAAATGATTACACCAAAAAGAAAAAGTCTCTTGTAACCATAATTAGTCCCTAACTTTCCCCACAACAAAATAAAACAACACAATGACAAAGTGTATCCGATCAATATCCATGATACATCGCTAGCCGGACCGGAGACCGTAAAATCGTGTTCTATCGTGGGCAAAGCTACAGCGACTATCGTGACATCCAAAGAAGCCATGAACGTTCCCAATACAATACTGATCAGGATCCATCTTTCTTTGGATGAACTTTTTGAAACGCTAGGATCGTTACCCACATTGTGATAACAACTGTGAATTGTTTTAATACTATTGTACAAAAAGGATTGGGGGTGGCCCCCAATTTGAATCAACCAGGTATTGTGAAATATCTAAGATTTAGAACCCCTTGTTTACACGCTCTTTCACAACGTCTGCAAGCAGTGCCCGCACATCTGTCGGACTTGACCTTAGCATATACCTTTCCTTCCTCACGGATTATGGACAGGGCATTTTCAGGACAAGCCTTGATACAGTGTCCGCATAATGTGCAATCCTTGACCTCGCCCATGATGATCGTCCCCGAATCCTCGAGTATGTTCACCTTGCGATTCTCGGTATCCGGAAGATCGGTACGTGCAAGCCTCTCTACAACGAGCTTCTTGGTCGGTTCAGACAGAGGAGGCAGATTGTAAATGTCCAACATGTTGTTGTATTCGGATGCTGGCATCCCGGTGCACCAAAGGGAGTATTCTATCGAATAGATATTTTTGAATGTTTCCGAGGTTGCGAACATGACATGAGTGGCCCTGAGTTTCTTGGCGAATTCGCGTAGATCGTCGAGATCCATCTTTCCCATCGCGATCTCTCTCGCCATTTCAATGGAGGTATTACCGAACTGCACGATGTGCTCAGCACCGGGTACTACCATTCCGATCTTCATTGCCTTAGCGGCATCCACATAGAGACCTGATGCTCCCGACATGTACGCTTTCTTAACATCGCCTGTCCATAATCCAGCCTCATGCAAGAGCGTAAGGAATCCAGCACGTAAGGCACCTATTGCCTTGCCTGCCTCGTCCACATCGGCCGATGATATGCAGATGTCATCCTGAAGATGGATCTTCCCATCAGGTGTGAGTATCTTAGGAGTATCGATGAGCCCTGTCTCCATACCACAATACAGAGTCGCTACGACCCCTGTTCCGGTGACACCTATTGCCCGACAGTTCATCTTTCCCTTCTCTACGGGTTTACCTGTTTTAGGATCGACAGTATCTCCTATCCTCTCTACCATGGCATCATCCAGGACCGTGCATTTCCATCCATCTTTGGTTATGTCCACATCACATATGGCTCCCGGAGCGGCCAACATACCTTTCTCTATCTGCTGTCCTTCAAGAGCGGGCCCTGCTGCTGCAGAACCTGTGAATATCTTTCCATTCACTATGAGCGCCATCTCTGCATTGGTACCGTAGTCCACTACAATGACAGGCTCCTTCTCACTGAGGATGTTGGTCATCTTCAGCATTGCAATGGCATCCGCACCAATCTCATGCGTCACGGCCGGGGGTATTACAAGTTCCGCATCCGGCATACCGACTATACCGAGATCGGATGCTTTAAGGACCTTTCCATTTCTTTCCGGAGGAACGACCCCGAGGTCCTTCAGCATATTCTTTCCCGCGTATGCAAGGTCCCTGATCTCTATATTTTCAAAAAGCGACAATTGGAATGTGTTGCCGCTTACACCGACCCTCCTTACTTTGGAGAGATCGATACCGAGTGTCGAGAAGAGTTGATTCACCGCACCGATTATCAATCCGTTCGCGACATCCTCTCCGGATTGGATCGCGAAATTCACATGGTCTATGACGTTCATGCCAGGTATCGGATGACGCTGTGTGATCGATGTCGCAAGTGTCTCTCCTGTGCCCATATCAATGGCCTGACACCGAAGACCGCTTGTCCCTATATCCAATGCAATACAATAGTCTGTCATGTTTTCATCTCCTACACTTCTTCTTGTCAGGGCATGAGAATGATGCACTTTGCACTGCCATGACCGATACTCCAATGTCCAAAGGATCGTGAATTATCGTTGCCTTTGAATAAGCCTCATCATCAAATGTATGTGGCACTCCGGGAGACGATATGATCGCCCCCTTTCTGATATTCCGACTGTCGATATGGGCCGGGGATGCGTTGAATATCAGATCGTGCGATGAGATCGCACTTTCTATATTGTCTGCGACCGTGATACCAGGATTGGATCTGGCGACCTTACCTGCTTTCTCCCCATCTATGTCCGCCACGACAACATTGGCACCTCTTGCCAAAAGCAAACCTGCGGCCCTGCTTCCTACTCTTCCGGCCCCCAACACAAGGACGGTCTTTCCCATCAGTCCCTTGGAAGCTCCATTCAGGGCAGCAACGTATCCCGCTGCTGTACAGAACGAATTGTTGGAATATTTCCTTGCTTTTGTATTATACGCGATAAATTCGTAATCGTCCGCAAGAAATACTATATTGGCATCTTTGGCCAATGCTTCTGCCAATCCCGTTACATCATAACCGGATGTAACGAATGCATCCATTCCCAGAGCACGGCATATATCTGCCACAGATTCCGAGAACCTTGTTATGACGCCCATTCCTGAGGTTATAGGCACCACACCGATGTTATAATCCTGCAGATCTATGGAATCAGGTGTTATCGCGACCGCGTCACATGCCATCTCCTTCGTTGTCATATTAGAACAGCGTACCAACATCTGGCTAACGCTTTCCAATGACTCTGATATGCCCCTCACGTCATCATCTGTAAGTCTGGTCATCAGATCATCTCCGGAGACCTGTCCACATATTCATCGAGTTCGCATTCGCTCATGACCTTGTTGATGAATTCCTTCCTCTTGACCAATACATCTGAGGAATTCTTACCGTGATTTATCACTGTGGCCCTCCACTCGTTCCTTCCAGGCATGTAATCGGTTATCACATCATCGGCACCGAACATCCCCTCGACGATATACGGCATATCAACATGACCGAATTCCTTCTCACCGCACGTGTAGAGATTGCCATCGCGAATGACATAATGCTCATAGACAGAACATCCGCCAGAATTGTATCTGCCTGTTTTTTCTCCAAGGGCCGAATGGACAAGCTCCTCCAACAGATTGATACCTGTGGCCGCCTGAATGGCAGCTGGCGTCTGACTTGGTATCCTGGCATCGATCTCCAGTACGCGGAGTCCTTTCTTTGTGTATATGGCCTCTACATCCATCAATGCACGGAGACCTATATTGTCCGCAATATCTGTGCCGATCCTATCAAAAATGATATTGTCCTCGTCGCTAAGGATATTAGGTTCGCATACTACCATCTTGCAATCGTAGTTGTAGTCTAGGACCACTTCGGTCGTGACATATGCCCTGGAAGAACTCCCGTTTCCTATGACCTCTATCGAAACGCTCTTCCCGGATACGAACTCCTGTTGTATCGGAGTATCGTTCAACTTCTCGACGACCTTCAATGCCTTGTGTCTCTCATCCTCGTTATTTGCAACATTTACACCGATACTGCCACTCTGTGAGGAGGGCTTGACAACTATTGGATAACCGCACTCGGGCCATGGTTGGGGAAGAGGCACTCCCAACTCAGCCATAATTTGATTGGACCTTTCCTTGGAGCATGATATCTCGTATGAATGCATATCGAAGAGAAATGGTTTCCCTGTCTCGGGAACGATCTTATTCAAAAGCTGTAATCCATCCAACTCTTCGAACGCTGGTATTACCACATCACAATCCGAGAATGTTCTCTTGGCCTGTTCTGGGTCCTTCAAAATATTACAATGAACAAACTCATCGGCCAACGAAGACGCTGGTGCCGATGTTTTCCTATCTAGGACCACAGTCTCAAATCCTGCCTTCTTGGAAAGGAATACTGCTTCCATCCCCTGAAGGGCCCCCCCAACAATGCCGATCTTCATCCTACTCTCTCCTCAGCTTCGATTCGTGTTCTGTAAGGAACGATCTATACTCCGAATTACTGGCAACATGTCTTCCCATGTTCTCTAGCATTTCGATGACATAATCGACGGAACGATGTCCGTCGTCGATATTCAGTTCTGGTTGTGCAACACCGGCCAATTCCTGGTGCGGTGGAATGATGGAAGTGATCACGTTAGCCCCTGCATCTATCCTTGTCTTCAGACCAGCTATGCCCTCGACATCCAAACTGGCCGGTATCAAACGATCCTGGAAGAGCAATCTCATGACCGCTATAGCCTTCAATTCCTCTGTGGAATCCTGAGGGACCAACCCCTGCATCGGAGTGCCTGCCTGAGGAACAAAGGTCATCGCACGTATCTGCTCACAACCCAATCCGCCCATGCAAAGGATCGCTTCCGCTCTATCACGAGGTGTCTCGCCCATTCCGACAAGCATACCGTCCTCGGTGAGAATTCCTGCTTGTTTTGCCCAGATCCTTTGATCTATCCTGTTCTGATAGTCCTGTTCCAATCTCAGATTTTGGAACAGATCCCTGTTGTATGTTTCCTGATAGCATGCAAACCAATCTGCACCAGCATCTCTCAGTTTGGGAAATGCCTCCTTATCGATGGCCCCGGGGGATATCATTATGCCTGTATCCACGGTATCCCTTACGCTCTGGACAAGATCTATCAGGTTCTCGTGGCCATTGACGTACATCCTCGGATCCTCGCCCATCGTCAGATCGACCAGATTGACACCGGCATCCTCTAAACTTGCGGATAATTCCAATACCTCTTCCTTGGTCTTCCTGTATCTTGGAAGCTCATTGGTACTCCTGTAATAGCAGAAAGCACAATTATTTTTACAGTAAGTAGAAAAGTATACGAATCCGTAGATGTAAACCTTGTTCCCGAAACGCCTATCCCTGACCCTTCTGGCAGCTGAGAATAAGGCATCAACCTCCTCTTTATCGGATGCTGAGATCAGCGCAATGACCTCGTTAAGATCTAACTGCTTCCCTTTCTCTGCATCATTGATCAGTTGAAAAACGTTCAAACCCTCACCTCAACTTATCTTGTAACCATTAAGATAATTCAGACTCCTGCCTGTCTTCTTCACACTTCCGTCCCCGTCCCTCATCATGACGAGACGCTCCAGACCGAATCCTACACCGCACCATGGTTCGTGTACATCGTGTGCAGGGTCCAGAACATGAGGCCCTACGGCCCCAGAAGATACTTCCTCCCCATCGACCAGGACATCGATCGTCTCTTTGTAGACATCGGATTCCTCTCTGGAAAGGGTGTAATCGATGCCGACCGTTCTCATCACAACATCGATGTAACCCTTGAGTTTCTCGGTCGCATCGCCTTGTGGACCCATATCCACCAGATTAAGCATGGTGAATTCTTCCAGATGATCATTGCTATGCGATTCGGCCCTGAAACAGGACCCTATCTCGAAGATCTTCACCGGACCATCCGTATGGTCCCTGAGTTTCCTCATGACATAGTACAGATTTGGTGCAAGCATGGGCCTGAGACACCTCTTATCATCGATGAAGAACACTTGTTTGTAGAGCGGATGATCTTCAGTTATTGTCATTTTAGCCAAAGCGGCCTTCGACATCATACATGGCGTACGTACTTCTATGAACCCCTCAGCTATAAGCGCCGCTGCGAGATCGTTCTCTAGTTGGACCAATCTGTTCTTACGAGGATTGATGACCATTTCTTTGATCCCTTTCTCGTTCTTTACGGTCAACTGTGACATTACCTTCGAGAAGACTCTGTCTCTCTCCGACTCGCTTTCAAATGTCGAATTATCACGGGGATCGTCACCGAATTCCCTTAGACGCTGGATCTGTGGGTCTGTAAATTTGTACTCCATGGTGATCACTTCAAGAATCGCTGACAATAACAAATGGCGAGAGACCGGGGTGTCGACCCCCGCTGGCTAGGTTCTAGAGACCCGCTGCTCGCCGGAGCGTCCCCCATTGTTCTATGCGAACGACGATATCGTTGATACAAGTGCCTTAAGCGACTCGTATCATCAATGCCTAGGCAGCCATATACATCTCCTCAGATATCGAGACCGCATTTTCTAAGCGTAGCAAGCGCTCTGTCGTAGACCTTCAGGTACTCGTTGGAAGGCACGACCTCTTTCACATCATAACAATCTTGGAATCTCTTCCCTGCCGGGGGATGGGGAACTCCTTCTCGTAGATACTGACCACATTGTTCAAGACCTTGTTGGTATCGGCGGTTCCCATACCAGCCGCTGCTGTGGCAGCCTCTCCCAACATCCTTGCCTCCATTCCTGTGGTCTTGTCCTTTACCACACCTTTAGAAGATGCAGCACCCGATACAAGCTCTCTTCCTGATACGGTGTCAGTGATCGCTTGGGCCGCGACCTCCAGCAGGCACATCTCCGTACATGGACCAGCCAGTGTGTAATATTGATTTCCCAACAATAGATTCGTATTCGCATCTATCGCACAGGCGGCATGAGCAGCTACCTGAAGGGTCTCCCTTGTAGTGGTAGTGCCCCACCTTATGTGAATGGGACCGTCCAAATGCAGATCACAGTTGAACAGCACGAAAGATGCGACCATGGTTGCAACATCGCATATTGCGGTCTCCTCGATACCTCCGCTGTATCCTCCAAATATAGGCATTTGTTCGATCATAATAGTATCATTGTTTGATACCCATCCTGCAAGCATGTTGAGCCCTCCCATGTCCATCTTCATCTCATTCAACTGAGATGCCTCGTGGAGATCGTAGGGGTTCAGACCGTAATCGGTCAATTCAGAAGAAAGACGCCCCGCTGCGGACAGCGGTGTCTGTGGACCCTATATGGACATACCAGGTCTCCCGACCATTGCACATGCCTCTCTGACATGCCTGATCTCTGCAAGTGTAGCTCTTATCTCCCAAGGTGTGTTGGTGGTGGCAGGATTACCGTTAACAGTGTTCAATACACCGCTTACCAAAGTGTCCACTCCCCTTTCCTGAGCATAACTCTGCATCATGTAGGGGAATATCTCCTCAGATACAGGTGCCCCGGTAGGTCCACCCTGAATGATCGGTCTCTTCTTTGAATCTCTGTGTCTGGATTTACAGACAACCCTGTCCTTACCCTTTCCAAGCTTAAGTTTGGTGGGAGCCGTCTTGAGACCGTCAAATACTTCATCCTCACTCAAAGTAAGGACTTTACCCAGATTCGTATTGTAAAAGCCAGTGGTTATGAGCATATCGACACCGGCCATGAATAGCCTGTCGATAAGGTCCTCATCCTCAGGAATTATGCCCGGTCCGAATTTGATGTTGTACTTCTCTTTCATCACCATGGCATTGGTTGGAACTGTAACATAGTCCCAGGTATCCTCACGGACCTTTTTGCCAGAGTTGAATCTGTTGAATGCTTCGAAGACATCAATAGTCCTGGCTGCTGTCATAATCAGAATATGGATTAGTTAAATATATAAGCTTTATGCATATAAAATCAGAAGTATTAAATATGTATTTCTAATACTAAACCACTTTAAGCAATTAGTATTTAAAACAATGGTATTAAAAATGATTAGGTCCCGGGAAACCCACTCGATCTATGTTATCTTGGAGGAAATTACATGCCTTCAGAGCAGATTTTTTGAGGGGCCGAAGCCCCCCAAATGTCCTCCCGGGGTGGACTGTTATTTTGTAAAAAGTTTGAACAAAGCACTCAGTGCTTAATGTGCAGTCCAGCATCACGGAGTGTTGCAAGAGCTGTATCGTAAACAGCCAAATACTCAGCAGTGGGCTTGACGGTCACAACATCATAACACTCGCGGAAGGTCTTACCCTCTGGTGCATCGTTGTAGTGCTTCTCGTAGCCAGAAACGAGGGTGTTGATGATCTCATTGAGATCGGAAACCTTCATTCCGGCAGCTGTCCTTGCTGCTTCTCCCATTACCCTTGCTTCCATTCCAGTTGTCTTGTCCTGAACCACACCCTTTGCGGCTGCGGATCCTGAAAGAAGCTCTCTTCCAGAACCTGTATCTGTGATTGCCTGAGTTGCTGTCTCGATGAGACACATCTCTGTGCAAGGTCCTGCCATCGGATAGTACTGGTTTGCGAGCAAGAGGTCGGTGTTCGCATCGACTGCTGCTGCTGCGTGTGCCGCTATCTGGAGTGTTTCTCTGGAAGTTGTTATTCCCCATCTTATGTGGATGGGTCCATCAAGGTGGAAGTTTCCGCTGAAGAGTGCAAATGATCCCAATGTTGTTGCTACATCGCATATTGCTGTCTCCTCGATACCTCCTGTGTATCCTCCGAAGATTGGCATCTGCTCGATCATTATGGTATCGCCGTTTGCTGTCCATCCAGTGAGCATGTTCAATCCGGACATGTCCATCTTGAGCTCATTGAGCTGGGAGCACTCGTGTGCATCTGTGATCCTGTGTCCTGCATTTACGCTGTCTGCGACGAGACGTCCACCTGTTGTCAGGGGAGTCTCGGGTCCCTATACGCCGAGTCCGGGGCGTCCGGCCCTTATCCTTGCTTCTTTGGTAGCACGGAGTTCTGCCATTGTTGCACGTATCTCGTAAGGGGTTCCTGATTTTGCAGGGTGTCCCTCGATCGTTGTCAATACACCGTTCACAAGGTCATCGACAACTGCCTCTTGGGCGTAAGACTGCATGACCTGCACGAATATGTCCTCTGATATGGGGGATCCAGTAGGTCCTCCCTGTATGATTGGCTTGACAGGACTGTTTCCATGTCTGGGATAGAAACGGGCAATGTCCCTTCCCTCACCGAGTATGAGCTTGGTTGGAGTTTTCTTTATTCCCTCCCAAACTTCCTCCTCGGTGACCTTCATAACACGTCCCAGATCTTGACAGTAATATCCGGTGTTGACAAGCATCTCAAGGCCGGCCTGGAACAGGTCGTTCTTGGTCTTGTTGTCTTCGGGAATTGTTTTCTTTCCGAAGTTGAGTTTGTATTTCTCTTTAAGTGCGGTTGCATTCTGTGGAATGATGGTGTAATCCCAGTCACTCTCAGGAACCCTCTTTCCCTTAACGAATCTGTCGTAAACGTCGTAAACTGTAAGTGGTCTTGTTGCTGCCATAATTAACACCTCACATGAAAGACTTGACAAGATCTACGATCTCACCAGCGGTCTTTGAATATCCATCTGCTCCGATATCATCGCACCACTGCTTGCTGCAAGGTGCACCACCGAAGATTGCCTTGTATGGGGCATCTACTTCTTTGATTGCAAGGACGAGTTCTCTCTGTCCTTCGAGCGTTGTGGTCATAAGTGCAGATCCTCCAATGACCTTTGCATCATTATCTTCTGCAGCATCAAGGAAGTCCTGTGCAGACACGTCTGGTCCGAGATCGATTACATTGAATCCTGCACCGCGAAGCATCGCACAGCAGACGTTCTTTCCAATCTCGTGGATATCTCCCTCGACGGTTCCCATTACTACTGTACCGCGAAGTCCTCCGGTTCCAGCTGTCATCAATGGTTCAAGGATCTTAAGTGCTACTTCCATTGTTTTGGAAGCTGCGACTACCTGAGGTAGGAAGATCTCAGCTCTATCGAATCTAACTCCGATGCTTTCCATACCCCTTCCAAGCCCGAACTCTACGATCTCCTTCACTGGGATCTTCTCATCGACTGCCTTCTGCGTTGCCTCCTGGACCAGCTTGATGTTCCAGGTTTCGACTGCGGTTTTAAGGTCCGCCAGAATCTTCTCTTTTGACATGTTCTTCCTCTCCTTGACCTGAAATGCACAGGCCTTCACCTCTCCAAGCGTCATCTTTTCGAAGTTATAATTTATTATCTTAATACATATATTTAAATTTTTTCTAACATAATTTGACCCTTAAGAATATAGTATATATATTTATGTATTTGATATTCTAATGGGTTTAAATATATGTTTCAAAAATAGCTAAATTCTAAACTGACCAAACATTGATAAAAACAAAAATAGAAAGAAGACGGCGTGAGCCGTCAGTTTATTGCTATTGTCTCAGATCTTAGAGACCATCTTTCTTGCAATGTAGAATCCGAAGATGCTAAACGCAACAATGACAATGATCCAGAGGTATTCCGATCCTGGAATTCCGCCGGAGAAATAGTCAACCAACGCTTGCCAATTCTCAGACATCTTATGCCCCCTTCACTTTTGCACAAAGTTCATCGTACTGTCCCTTTCCGAGTGAAGTGATCTTGTATTTGTTCAACAAGGCACCCTGCCTTAATTTACCACTTTCATCAACTTCAGATTCGACAGCCTCGATGAAACCGGAAGCCTGCAATTCAATCAGATCGAAATTTACATTATCTCTCTGAAAATTTGAGGTCATACCGTACTCATCCATCATCTGCTTTACTATATCGTAGTTCCACATTGTAGAACCGTCTGCGAGAACCTCGAGTAGACGGAACTTCAAAGGACGTCCTTTCATGAGATCCTTCATCATTCAGTCCCCCTTAGAGAATGCATTTCATCTGTCTTTTCAGTGAACAGCATGAATGTACCAGCGATACAAATTATGGCACCTACTATATACACCCATTCAAACGTTCCACAGAATATGAATATGAATATGACGGCCATTAGACCATATAGCGATCCCACTGCCTGTCCTCTTCCGACCCCTATCAATGGGAACGCCTTGTACCATGTGACATAACAGAAACCAAAAGTGATTCCCATCATCAACAATACCAGGAAAGTTGTAGGCTCGAATATTCCTGCAAATCCATCCAGTATCGGTACACCTGCAATGAGCAATATTGGAATCGCAATTACCCACCAGATGATACATTCCATAACGAATCTCAGCGTAAGTGCAACATCTGGCTCAGATACGTCGAGTCCCTTGGCAGCAACTGCTCCCTCAATTCCCCAACCTAAGATGGCCATCAATCCACCGATATAACCGAGTGCATTTGCATTACCGGACTGAAGATCGCTTATCAAACTGGTAGAGTAAACGACAATACCACCGATAAGGATCACGAACAGTCCTGACAACGCACGCTTCGAGATCTTCTGCTTCAACCATATGACCGAGAGTGTAACTCCGATGACTGGATAACAAAGTGCTGCAACTGCAGAAAATCCTGCTCCAATGAAATATGAAGCGATATAACTTCCCATAATTGCCATAGGTCCACCAAAAATGGCTCCCAGGAAGTAATACTTTGTACAACATCTAAGCTCAACGATCGATCTCTTCATTTCCTTAAATTTACCGAGCCCTGCACACCAGAACAACAGCGCAAGAACAACAAACAAAGCATTGATACCAGTGATCAAGACACACAAAAGGAGTCCTGCAACATTGGGGTCGTACATTGTTTCTAATTGCGTCAGAAGTGTAGTGAACGGAGTCAGGCTGAAGGATAGGTTACCAGGTATGTACCAGGCTCCCCAGAACACAGCACAGAGCAGTGCCATGATATATCCTAACTTGACACGCTGTTTCGTGTTATTTCTTTTTATTTCCTCAACATCCATTGTTTTTCCTCCAAACAATAAAAAAATTTGATGAAGGTGCCCGGAGGCACCTTCGATTAACATGTTTATTTTTTCTCGAAGGCAGCCGTGAATTTGGCTGTAGCATCGGATGCATTCTCAGTGTAGAGATCTGCACCGATCTCGTCTGCCCAGTGCTGAGTAACAGGTGCTCCTCCGACATTTGTGAGCAACTTGTTCCTAATACCGGCCTTCTTGAGTTTCTCCTCGAGTGTCTTCTGACCGACCATTGTGGAGGTCATGAGTGCAGATGTACCAACAGCGACTGGCTGGTACTTCTTGCAGGCCTCTACGATCTGGTCGAGGGGGATGTCCCTTCCGATGTTCTGAACATCGAATCCGGATACTTTCAGCATAATGGCGACAATGTCCTTTCCGATGGAGTGGATATCTCCCTCGATAGAACATATGACGACAGTTCCGAGTTCCGATTTGACTGTTTTTCCCCTCTTCTCGAGTTCAGGCGAGAGGATGTCCATCGCAGCGTTCATCGCTGCGGCTGCTGCCATGACGTGAGGCAAGTAGAGTTTCTTTGCTTCGAACAGGACTCCAACCTCGGTCATTCCTTTTGTAAATCCATCCTGGATGACCTCGACTATGTCGACATCGCCCGCAATGGCCCTCTTCGCTACCTCGACCGCCTCTTTATTGTTGTAGGTCATGACAGCGTGTTTTGCTTCCTTGATTATTGCTTCTTTTGACATTCTTATTCCTCCATGGTTCATGTTTACTGGCTAGCAAGGAATGCAGTGTCAGCTTTCTTGACGACAGCTTCCATTGCCTTTGCCTTGTCTGCGGGTATTGGTTCCACCTTGTGGTGTTTCATTACATCGACCACGATGTCATGTGCAACATCAACAGCGGCCTTGGAGCCTGCGGCTTTCCAATCTCCGATCATATATCTGTCGAATAGGAGGGGATCGGATGCGAGCTCAATGTTGTTCATTGTGGAGATATGTCCAATGAAGTCGTTTCCAACTCCGATCTCCTTTATGGCGGGAACAGCGAGTGTCTCATCTGTAACGAGGACACCCTCCATTGCTTTCCTCTCCATAGCTATTATGTCATTGTCTATTACCAGTTGTTCAAGCGAGAACGTTACACCAAGCTCAAGCATTCCAGATCCGTAGATCGTGTTGGCTCCAGCCATTGCGGGGAGAAGAGATGTTATTGTCTTCTCGTGTGCGGCTTGGGAGTCAGGAACCTTGGCGTCAGTCTACATACCGGCAACGTAAACGGGCAGTCCGTAGTACTGTCCGAGTTTCGCAACAGCCGCGCTGATTACACCCAATTCGGGTGATCCAACGGGTGCTGTTCCTCTCTTAAGGTCGAATGTCGTTGTTGAAGATCCGTACCATACGGATGCTCCGGGCTTTGCGATCTGTGCAAGTACGATACCAGCAAGAACTTCAGCGTTGTGTGTGACAAGTGTTCCTGCAAGGAAAACAGAAGATGATCCGCCGGCCATGGCCATTGAAAGGACATTGACTGGAATTCCGTACCTTGCTCCCTGTATGATCACCTGAGCTGCATTGTGGCTAAGTTCCAAAGGTGAGGTAGGACAGACAAGCATGGACATTATTGGTCTTGTGCGTGCAAGGTGTTCGTCTCCACCGTAGTAGGCCTTCAACATCTCCCAGTAGTACTTCACATGTGCAGCGACGGGGTCGATGTGATGGAAGTGCTTGACTGTGTTTGCGAGTGAGATGTACATCTCGTGGACATCCTCTGCTCCTTTTCCTGCCCAGTCCCTTGCGGAGACAGGGAGAGAGAAGTAGCTGATTCCGTCTGCCCAGTCACAAAGCTTTGCGACCTGTGCGAGGTCCGTGCTCGTAGAGTCACGGGTCTCGTATTTGCCATTTCCAAGGTAGTTACATACCTGGATACCTGTTCCGAAACAGGTGTAGTGCACACGGCCCTTCCATGCCTGCTCGATGGTATGATCTTCGTCCCTTCCGTAAAGATAGAACGTTTTTGGTGCAGATGCGAGTGCTTTGTTGATCAGGAAATCGGGGATCTTAACCATCCTCGTTTTGAAATCTACATCGCAACCGGCTTCTTTGAAGAGTTTAAGTCCCTCTTCGTCGGAAACCTGGACACCGTATGTGCCGAGAACATCCCTTGTTGCACGGTCGATTGCCTCAATTCCCTCTTCCGAGAACAACTCAAGTTTTAGTCCCTGCATCATGTTTTTTCCAGGATACTGTATTTGTTTCATTTTTCTTCCTCCTTTTTACTTTTTCTCTTCCCTCAGTTCTTCAGCATGCCTCTGAACTTATCACAGCTGTTGATCTTTATATCGAGAAGTTTCTCGATATTCATCTTGGCTGCGATTCCTCTTGGTGCCCCAGGCAATCCTGTGACCACACCGATCTTGAGCTCTTCTCTGAGCTCTCTCATGATGTATTCATCAGCGATATCCATCGCTGAAAGACTGAGCTTCTTTGCAACGTACTCTTTCGCCTTGTCGACCTTCATGTTCTTGGAATACTCCATCCTGGCGACCAAGTCACCAGCTGTTCTTATTCCACCCATTCCGGATGCCATAAAGTGGGGGACTGCCATACCGGCGGTGTCTCCCACCCCGACCTATATTCCGTCGACGTGAGCAATCTCTACCATTGCTTTGTTACACCTTGTGACTGCGTCAATAGGTGCTGTCTCGCACATCGGAATTCCTCCGACTCCCATTCCCATGTTAGCGTGAACGGGTATGTGTGACTGTTTTACACATTCCTTAGTGAATGTTACTGAACGAGCCAGGTTCCATGCAAGACTCCTGCTCGTGTTTGTGTTGACGACAGCTCCGAAAACGTTGGCTCCTGCCTTCTGTGCCATCTTACACTGCTGGTGAGGATACAATCCTGCAACGATATCCCCTTCGAATTCAATCATTCCGTGAATTCCCATGACGGATTCTCCCGCCATTCCAACGTTGATATACGCGTTAGGACAGGCCTTCCTCAAGGCCTTCACTCCGTTCAATGTACCAACACAGTCTGCGTCACCCGCAGATGCTGTTGTATCAAAGTCGAAACCATCAGCACCTGCTGCCATGATCCTTGTTCCTACGAACTCGATATCTCTTGCAAGGTGCTCTGCGGCTGCCTCGGATGCTGCCATGGATTCCTCTATTTTGTACTCCCTCATCAGGTCGGCGGGATTTCCATACGGTCCATCAGGAGCAAAGTAAAGACCCATGTTTGGCATTGCACCGTAGAAGTAAGGTGCGATGATCTCATTCTGGATCTCTTCCATAGCATGCATCTCGTTGGAGATGACTGGCTTGACTGGCTTGATGCTGTAATCGGCGTGCGCGAGCTCGAATGTATCGGCTCCTAATGCCCTCTCATGGAGAAGTGCTGCCTCCAGTCTTCCCATGTCAACACCGTTTCCGCTGTTTCCATTATCACCTGTGAAATCTAACTGTCCGATATCATAGGTAAGAACGACCTCTTTCCCAGGTTCGACTCCTACGACCCTGTTCTTGTCAGTGATTATCTCAAAAAGCTTCTCAAGCTCATTTGCATCGAGTGCGGGGATGGTTCCCATATCGCATGCATCGGCCATTCCTTCCTGAAGATCGGCCATGATCTCTTGTTTGTTCATGGTGACTCTCTTACCGTCACCCCTTCTTGTGTAGTACTCTATCATTAGATCGCCCCGATTATAATGCTTTGACTTTTCTGGTCGTTTCTGATGCTGTCTCTCCGTAGACGTCTGCTCCGATCTTATCGGCATACGCCTGTGTGACAGGTGCTCCTCCGACCATGACCGTAACTTTGTCACGGATACCCTCTGCCTTCAGCATCTCGATGATGTCCTTTTGTACAGTCATCGTGGTCGTCATTAGTGCAGACATTCCGCAGAATGTGCATCCACCTTTTACTTCATCGACGAATTGATTCTTTGGAACATCACGTCCGAGGTCGTGAACATCAAAACCGGCACACTGGAGCATTGTAGAACAAATTGATTTTCCGATATCATGGACGTCTCCTTCGACTGTTCCCATGACCACGGACGACTTTGCCTTAACGGCTACTCCGGATGCACGCATATCGGGTTCGAGGACCTCCATAGCGCTCTTCATACCGGCAGCCGCACTCAAAACGTGTGGAAGGAATAGTTTTCCTCTTTCGAAGAGGACACCAACATCCGTCATTCCATTTCCAAGTGCATCGATGATGTCATTGGGAGCCATTCCAGACTTCCTTGCTGCATCAACGGCTGCCTGAATTCCAGGTACCTTGTATGCTACCATTGCGTCGTGCAATGCTTTTTTTTCGTTCTCGTATGCCATTTTCTCTCCCTCTTAGCCGGACGGAGCTATACTCTAGTCCGACCGCTGTAAATAAAAAGGTGTTATCAGATATAAAAAGGTAACTTATTGTTTATAGAAATTATTAAATACTGATATACGAAAAATGACTTGGAAAGCAATTCTCTCTGAAACTAATATATAAATATATTGTTTTGGAACAAATTCAATATTGTAAAAAAAACATCCAACTAGGTGTACCATTTATTGTTCATTTGATGCTGGCTATTTTGTACACTAAATGACTGGACGATTAATATAAATATCATGAACTTTGGAAGACAAAATTGAGTTTAGATAGAAAACTATCAAGTACCATATACAAGATTATGGCTCATGGATGATGAAAAAAGCCCGGGCCAGGAGCTTGAAGAGAAATTGTTGGTCAAACCGAAGACCCTCGGCGAGATAGATAATTCACTTTTGGCAGAGGCCCAAAAATTCTGCGAAGGATACAAAGAATTCCTGAACAATAAGACCGAGCGCGAAGTTGTAGATTACACATTACCTATTCTTAAGAAAAAAGGGTACAAGGAATATGAACTAGGTAAAAAATATGCAACTGGAGACAAATTCTACGTCAATAACCGTGGAAAGAATCTGATAATGGTCACAGTAGGTAAAAAACCAGTATCTGACGGTCTAAGAATAGGTGTAGCCCATATTGACAGTCCTAGACTTGACTTCAAACCTAATCCACTCTATGAAGAAAGCAGCATGGCGTACTTCAAAACACATTACTATGGTGGGATCAAAAAATACCAATGGACCGCCATACCTCTTTCCTTACATGGTGTTGTAACACTCAACAACGGTAAGACCGTAAAGGTCACCATAGGTGAAGATGAAAATGACCCTATACTGTGCATTACGGACCTATTGCCTCACTTGGCTAGAGACCAAATGCTGAAACCAGCGACAAAAATCATTGATGCGGAACAGCTGAACATACTCATTGGATGTTGGCCATATAACGATGAAAAAGTATCATCAAAAGTAAAATTGAACATAATGAACATCCTTTCGGAGAAATACGGTATTGTAGAAAGGGATTTCCTTTCCGCAGAACTTTGTGCCGTTCCCGCATTCAAACCTTGCGACATCGGACTCGACAGATCGATGGTGGGGGGATATGGACAGGATGACAGCGTGTGCGCATACGCAGAACTCATGGCTGAACTCGATACTAAAAAACCTGAGTTCACAACGGTGACTGTATTCATTGACAAAGAAGAGACGGGATCCGACGGTGTAACAGGAATGAGGTCATTCATGTTCAGAGATTTCATTGAGGACTTCGTATCTGCATATGGTATGCAGGTCCGTCATGTATTGAAAAGGTCCATGTGCCTATCATGTGATGTCAATGCCGCCGTAGACCCCGCGTGGCCGGAAGTATTTGAGATGAATAATTGTTCATTCCTGAATCGTGGACCTGTCGTGTCCAAATACACTGGAAGCGGAGGGAAACATTCAACAAATGATGCTTCCGCAGAAACAATGGGTTTCCTTAAGAAGATACTCGATGAATCCAATATCCCCTGGCAAGTAGGAGAGCTTGGAAAGACCGATGTCGGAGGAGGAGGCACAATCGCCTCAGAGATCTCCATGCATAATCTGGACACGGTGGACATGGGCGTCCCCGTACTATCCATGCATGCACCGATGGAAATAACATCCAAAGCGGACGTGCTAATGCTGTACAAGGCGATATTCGCATTCTATAACAGCAAGAACATTAAACCTTGAACTTAAAAACCGCCGCAGAAATGCGGCGGTAAATATTAAAATTATTTCTCTCCATAGTAAATATTCACGGCGCTGAAATTCTTACTATAATATCTAGCATTTTTAAATCCTGCCTTTTTGAATTTCTCTACCATGACATTTCCATGAGGAAATCCTTCGACTGAAGAAGTTAACCAATCATAGGCAGGTTGCTTTCCGTCAATGCTCTTTCCCCTATCATATCTGCGAGCAATTCTAGTGACCCTGTGTTTGATATAAAACTCATAAAAATAACGTATGACCCTATTATCGGGTTTTGCCAGATCGGCAACAATGACTTTTCCGCCTGGAGCAAGCACCCTATACATCTCATCGATTGCCTTTTGGACATCGCAGACATTCCTTAACATATATCCTGATGTGACAATATCAAAAGAATTATCGTCATATTTGAGATCCAATGCATCGCCAACTTCAAAAACGACCTGCTTGGGAAGGCTCTTATCCTTCATTTTGATCTCTGCCAGCTCCAGCATCCTCGGCGTGATATCTACTCCGATCACATTGCCTTCAGCACCGGTTCTCTCAGCGACCATGAACGCGATCTCGCCGGTTCCAGTACCGATGTCGACGCATCTCTTACCTTCTAATGGCTCGACCTTTTTTAACATGAACTTATGCCATCCAGTGACCATTCCCATGGTCATGATGTCATTCATTTCGTCATAGTAGTCCGCGATCTCCGTGAATACATCTTTTACGTACTCCTCCTTCCCCTCGAATTGCGTTCCATTTGACTTTACTTCTTCGTTCATCAGATCGTCCCCGTGATTGCAATATATTCTAATAAATATCCTATGACCAATAATAATCCAAAATGCCAATTCAATTTGAATGACATCGGCACAAGAAGCCTGCTATTTTTTTCATTCTGAGGGGCCTTTTTACTATTTAAGAAAAGCAAATAGAGATCATATAGGGTTATGAATGCCAAAGCACATCCCCAAGGAACAACCCCTGTTAGAATTATCAACGCAAGTATCGGGAAAGATATCATGTTTAAAAAAATGTACAGACGCATACTGTTTTGATAAGATAAACGTCCAGATAATGTTCCCACTTTGGACTTCTTATCCTCATAGTAATCTCTGGTCTCATTACCACTTAGAACCGCGGTTATCATGAAGGCGTTCGGTAATGACATTATAATAACTTCCCATGAGTATCCACCTGTAAGTACCAGATACGTACCCACTGGCATTAACAGACCCATGAGTATGAAAACACCAAAAAGCCCCATTGAATGATATTTATACGAAACACCTATCGTATATAGAGCGGCCCCCCCGATACCGAGGATCCCAATCAATAGGATCTGCCAGCCCGCATACCATATGAACACAAGACCCAGTAAAGCAGTGATACCCAAACAGACGAGCCCCATGAGTAATATCTGCTTCGGTCTCATGATCCCTGAAACAAGTTCTGGGGACCTGGTATGATTCTCTTCAGTATCCGTGCCTTTCACATAATCCCCATATGTGTTCAACAGGTTCGCTGCAGATTGCAAAAGACAACCCCCTACCAGTATGAGAACGAATATCCACCAGCAGAACGAACCGTCCTTCCAAGCTACTGCCCCTCCAATGAGTATGGGTATTACTGCCCCGTGAAGCGTCCATGGCCTGAATGCATTGTACCATCCTGCCCTCACAGGCTTGATGTCTTCCATGCTTCCTTAAAGTCTAAGGTATTCTTATAATATACCAATCGTTTAACTATCGATTCGGATATTACCGCACCATGAAGATAAAGACACTACTTTGCAGCAGTGCTTTCATGATGAGCTTGGCCCTCATCATTTCACTTATAACCAATTTTGCTGGATGGTTCCCAGCAGATGTTCTGAATTCGACAATGAGGAGCAACATAACCATCTTGTTATTGGCAATAATGATGACGGTATCCCTTTCCAGGATCCCGACACAGAACCTAAAACCTGATAAGGCCATAATAAGGGCACTGTTTCTTGGATTGCTGGTTGCCTCAGCGATTCCAATTGTCGGATATATGTTACTTAAAAACGGGCAATATTCAAATTATGCTGTAGGCTGGGTCTTTATCGCTGCAACCCCTTTTGCTGCTTCTGTAGCACCACTTTCATTCATACTCCGCGGAGATATGGAGCATGCGTGCAGGTCCACCATATACGTTTACATTACAGCACTTGTCTGGATACCTCTTGTGATCTATCTCCTCATAGGCGAATACGTAAACATGGAGAATGTCATCCTGACCGTTATCGAGATAATAGGCGTACCGCTTGTACTTTCAAGACTGCTTACCAAGGTTCAGATACCCAAAGATGTTATGGCCATAACCTTGAATTGTATCATAGGTTTCCTTGTATGGTTATCCGTAAGTTCTACAAATTTCAAAGGACTGGGTATATCTATTTTCATAATATTCGCAATTATCGCGATATGCAGAACCTTCGTTCTTGGTAATGCTGTGGAATATGTTGAAAAGAAGAACGGTCTACATTGGAATCAAAGGGTCACAGATATCTTAATGACCTCATACAAGAACAAAGGTATCGCTATTGCACTTTGTGTCTCCGTATTATCGGGCCCTATGATCGGCTATGCGATGGTGGCGATCACAGTATCGATAGTGGTCGAGATATGCTGGGTCATATTCATGGATTCTGTACTTTTCTCCAGAAAGAGGATGAGACGTGAACTAAAACAAGAAGGCTCAGAAGTCGTCGATCTTTGATACATTCCTCGTTGACAGCTCGACGATCTTATCGTCCTTATCAACAGATCCCCAGAGCATCTCACTCTGGGGGTCATAAATCCTTTCAATCCTTACTTCCGGATTGCTGCTATTGGCGTAGCAATAGACGCAATTGTGAGAACATGTGTTATATGCACCTATGTCGACATTCTTGACACATCTGCAGCCTGCCCTAAGGGGCATGGACATATCTTCAAATGGAATGTTCAATGCACGCATTGTCTCTCTGTCTATGCATCCTCTCGGCTCGATACCAAACCTTCTAAGATCGCGGTCAGCACAACAATAGCTGAGTGTCATTCCGCATTTTGAAGCCATTGAGGACATCATCTGAGCCATGGCATCCTTCTCATCATTGGTAACGCCTCTTAAAATACCGGAATCGGTAAATCTTCCAAATTTACCATACATATCCAAAAAACTGAAAGTACACCTGTTTGTGTACCCTTCCAATTCCTTACAAAGAAGTTCAAATTTTTTCCTATGATATTCGAGACCCATCCGATCATTGAATATCACTGGATCGTACCTCCAAACCATACGATCCCTGCCTATCTTATCCGAGATCTTTTTGAAAGCATCGGCAATATCGGCCTTGAATGGAACACCTGGCTCTAACTCTCTACCATATGGTGTCATAGTTATCTGAAAGGTATACATATAGCCCATTGAACCTATCTCTTTCAAATAAGGTATTATCGGCCTTGGATCTTTGCTTATAAAAACTATGCAATCTATGTTCTTACGAGTTAGGTCTAACTTGTATACAACATTGTTAGCGACTGGATTGCGTACTAGGACATATCCCGCGCGAAGTCTGTTCATCATCCATTCCGCATGAAAAGCCGGAACATCGGTCCTTCTACTTGCACAGATGATCATATCTTGTAGGTTATCGATCTTTTCTTAAAATCATTTGCTAACATGTATCTAGACATCATCCTTCGTAAGGTACCAAATCATAATAAGAAAGGTCTAACTGAAGATTAAGATCTGAATATTCGTATATCACCCTATATGTGAGGCCATCATTGACACCCTGATAGATGTAAATGTCATAATCATCTTCTATTTGGTAAAAGATGTACACGTCCACTGTTCCATATATGTCGTTAGCTATTGATGCAGTTCCCGTTAGCGTATAATCTCCACTGTCATAATCATCATTGATAACAACAACATCGGTACTACTTTGGCTACTGTACTCATCATAAAACACACATGTACATATCACTGTCATGGAATGAGCAGTTGTAGACGATATCGTCTCGGAATATGTTCCGGTTATCTGATTACCGTATGTATCTTCTCCGGTCATAATGTATGAAAAAACGGTTCCTGCATCATAACTTGGCACATAATTGCCACTTTCTTCATCATCTTTGTCAATAAATGCAACTATAGCAAAAGCGACAATTATTATGGCCACTACAAATATTACAAAGATTACAATCCTATTATGGGATTTATTTGATGGCTGAGTAGACCTATCTGTTGATGTGGCCTCCTGAGGAACATTGTCCTGTTTTGCACCACAAATTGCACAAAACTTTTCAGAATCGTCAATATCTGCCCCACAATTGACACAGTGTCTTATCATATTCGGCCCGGCTATCGAATGACGTTGTCATTTATAATACATTATTGAATCCGCAACAGCAGAAAATAAGTATCGCAGTCTCCTTTCCACCAATCATGGTCTGCGGTATCCATACTTACATGACCGTGATCGGGATGATTAGCATCTCCGACGACGGGGAAGGAAACATCAATGGACTCTATCTTCCAAACTGCAATCTCCCTACTATGGCTGATAGAGTATCCGATATACTGGACGAGGCAGCAGGACAAATAGAAGAATATTTTTCTGGAAAAAGAAAATATTTTGAACTCCCTATCACGTATGACGGCACGGAATTTCAGAAAAAAGTATGGGTAGAATTATTGAAGATACCCTACAGTGAGACAAGAACATACTCCGAGGTCGCTATCTCAATAGGAAATAAGAACTCATATAGGGCCGTAGGTACCGCTTGCAACGCCAATCCTATGCCTATCATCATACCTTGCCATCGTGTCATAAGCTCCAGCGGGGTGGGTATGGGGTATGTCGGCGGTTCAATATTGAAAAAGAGACTTTTGAATCTGGAGTCTAATATATGATCGATGTTCAAGCCGAGATACAAAAAAGGGCTGATCCGAAATACAAAGAATTCAACACTAAGCTCGTGCCCGGGATCAAAAACTCATATGGGGTCAGGGTGCCACAGCTAAGAGAGATCACAAAAGAGATCTTAAAAGATGACTGGGAATGTTTCCTTGAATCAGAAAGTAAATGCTTCGAAGAGATCATGCTTCACGGACTTGTGATCGCGAACGCAAAGACCGACATCGAAAAACGCATGTTCTATATCAAAAAATTTGTACCTACGATAGATAATTGGTGCGTTTGTGATATATTTTGCGGAAAATGGAAATTGAATAAACAAGAAAAATCCATAATCTGGAATTATTGCAATGAACAACTAGATTCTGATGAAGAATTCAGAATGAGATTCGCAACAGTGATGATAATGGCGAATTTCATGGATGATCAACACATAGATGAGATCCTTGAATTAATGAGTATAAAATATCATCCTGGTTATTACTATCGTATGGGTGCAGCATGGTGCATATCGAACTGCTACATCAAATACCCAGAAAAGACGGAACCATACATCATATCTGGAAAATTCGATCCAGATATCATGAATAGGTCTGTACAGAAGATCTGCGATTCTTACAGAGTGGGAGAAGAGGAAAAGAAAAAATTAAGATCTGTGAAAAAAGAGATCCTCAACAGATCTCCTCGATCATCCTGAATATCTTTTCAGAATTCTCTTTTCCTATACGAGCGCCCTTACGCTCCAAAAATGCCCAACCTCTCTCTTCGCAATCATTCCTGAAATCAAGACTTGTGACAGCTATTACTTTTTCTTTCTCGAAGGTATTATGCTCCAACATCATTGCGAACATATCTTTCGGAACACACACAACGATCTTATCGAAAGGCTTGGCCACAAATTCCAATTTACCAAGATAATCTTTCGATGTCTGAACTCTTTCATAGTCTTCCTTACAAGACATTGTGTTCTCGTAAGGGGCTATCGTGTAATTACCTGGAACGAACCCGAAGTGTGATGATATGAGTCCGTACGAGACCTCGCACATCTTCTTATCATTCTTCGAAGCAGTATCTAATCTCGCGACCAATTCCTTGACCTCGGTCACACGCCCTCCGAACATCTCAAAAGCATTTGCGAGACCATCTTTAAGGAATACTGTCGAATCATTGGTGATAACAAGTATCAATTTCATATCGGCCTTTACCACTATCACACCTTCCTGAATTTATACGCTATATGACAACTTCCCTCATCGGAGACCATGCAAGGTCCCTTTGGACTCATTGGCTTGCAGGCAACTCCGAACATGGGGCATTCTTCGGATCTTATGATGCCTCTGAGGACCTCGCCGCATCTGCATCCTTTTGCTTCGGCCTCGACCTCTGGGGTCCCTGCCAAAATTTCCGCATGGATCTTTGTGGCATCATGTGCAGCATACTTCTCCCTTATCGCAAGAGCACTCTTGGGAATTATCGGGAACCCTCTCCATGCCCTGTCGACAGGTTCAAACGCGTCATCCATGAGTCTCCTGGCAATAGGATTACCATCGGGTTTTACCAACCTGGTATACTCGTTCTCCACATCGACGCGTCCCTCGTAGATCTGTTTTGTCAACATATAACAAGACATCAGTATATCCAAAGGTTCGAATCCTGCCACTACCTGCGGCATATGATATTTCATCGCGAACGGTTTGAAACATTCGTAGCCTGTTATCACAGCTACATGACCTGGCATTATCAGGCCGTTGACCTTTGTCTCCCCCATATTGAATATAGTGTCCAACACTGGAGGGCATATCCTGTGGCAACTGTAGATACTAAAATTAGCAGGTAATTTCTTCTGAAGGGGAACGGCCGTTGAGGGGGCCGTCGTCTCAAAACCAACGGAAACGAACACCAGTGGCTTGGTCTGCTCCAAGGCCATCTTAACAGCGTCCTCTATGGAATATACGATCCTTACATCGGCACCTTCTGCCTTTGCATCGAACAAAGAACCTATCGTGGTCGGAACACGCATCATATCTCCGAATGCTGTTATCGTCACCCCGCTCCGAGCAAGCGTGATCGCATCCGCGATTTCTTTGCTGGTCGTAACACACACAGGACATCCGGGACCTTGTTGGATAGTGATCCCTACATCCTCCAGCATCTCCTCGAGGCCGAAACGTACTATCGTATCCTGATGTGTTCCACACACATGCATGAACTTGCATTCCATTCCCATGTCCTTGATCGATGCGAGTATTTTTTTCGCTGTCTCTTCATCCCTATATTTGAACATCATTCCGCCTCTTCGATATCCATATTTTTAACGCAACATGTCTGTCCTTTGACGATATTTACCGAACCGCCGCATTTTGGACAGGCTAGTACAGGAATGAAATGTTCATCGGTGTACTCTCCAAAATTCAAAGTCCTTGCAGGACCTCTATAATTGCATATCTTGCATTCTAACTCTATATCCTCATCCTCGATGACGAGATTGGATCCTTCCAATATTGTACCTCTGGTAACGACCTCGTATGCAAATTCCATCTGCTCTTTTCCAAGATTGGTAAGTCTGCCAATAATAAAGGTCACAGAATGGACCGAGACCACGTTGTATTTCTCCAGTTCTTTCAATATCGCTCTGACAAGATCTGAAACAACAGATACTTCATGCACGAACCTGTATCGCACTAACCGTTTTAACCTTATCAGGTAATACAAAGATGAGACTGAGCAAAATCCGATATCTCACAAATAAAAGGTACAAAAACGTAATCAATTACGGCTATTGGATCCTTCATAATGATCGCACATCTCTTTGACAGGACACTTATCGCAACGCGGGTGATTGGGGAGACATACCATCTGCCCATGCCTTACCAAATATCTGTTTATATCTGACCATCTGTCCTCCGGCGTTATGGCCATTAGTTTGAATTCTGTCTCCTCAGGATTCTTGGTATGCACCAATCCCATCAGATTTGATATCCTATGGACGTGCGTATCGACGCATACTGACGGAATGCCCATAGCATAAGACCGCACACATGCTGCCGTCTTCCGTCCGACCATCGGCAAACTCGTTAATTCTTCGGTCGATCTAGGCACCACAGACCCGTATTCTTTCCTTAAGATCTTACAGCAATCCACTATCGCCCTCGCTTTCTGTTGCGGAAATCCTGCAGGACGGACCAGATCGGCGATCTCATCAGGATCTGCATAAGCAATGGCTTCTATCGAGTTGTATCTCTTGAACAGATTGTCCGATGCCTTCCTTGTGTTATCGTCGCGAGTCCTTTGGGAAAGTATTGTGGCCACAAGAACATGGAATGGATCGCATTCCCACTCCGGATTCAATCCCTCTGAGGACCTTCCCGGATAAGCACCACGATCGTATTCCTTAGATAAGATGTTCAAAATGAGGCATATGTCTTTCTCAACCATGTCAATGCTTCCCCCGCCATGTAAAAAGACCCTGTCACAAGGATCATCTCTTCTTCCTTCCTTTCGATCAAAGCCATTTGGATGGCCTCACCTACATTATCGGCATGTTCAACATTTGAAAAATACTCCGTCATTATCGGTAGAACACGGTCCATCGGCGCGGCACGAACAGAATCAGGGACGGTCACTATCACTTTGTCCGCGATACATGCAAGATTCTGAGAGATGTGCTCTATGTCTTTATCGCCGAGTACCCCGAATACCAGCAGGACCTTCCCATATAATTCCGAAATATCACTAACTAGATCTTCCGAACCAGCACGAGTGTGGGTCACATCGACCACCATTGGTAATTTTTTCAATCTCTGCATACGGCACGGCCACTCTACCATTGACAAACCTTTTTTGACATTAGACTTGATGTGCGTGTCGAATGTTCTCAACCTCGCAACAGCCTCGATCGCCAGCGCAGCGTTCCTTGCCTGATGCTTACCTGGTATGGACACTATGTATGACTCATCTTTATATCTGAAACGAAGGACATACTGACCGTTCTCTTCCACGATTATATCCTCCGACCGTATCTTCATCAATTCTACCAGCCGTTCATCTGCGACCCTTGATATCACGCCTAGTGCTGGTTCAGGATTAAGGGTGACACACGGGATGCCTGGTTTGATTATCCCTGCTTTCTCGAATGCGATCTTCTCCACCGTATCTCCTAAGAATTCGGTATGTTCCAAACTTATGTTGCATATCACACAAACATCAGGGATGATCACATTCGTAGCATCGAACCTCCCTCCCATACCTACTTCGATCACTGCGTATTCAACACCTTTCCTTTTGAAATGCAGGAATGCCAAAGCAGTGGTGACCTCGAAGAAGGTACATCTCATACCCTGATCGTCCATATCACGAACGATTGGCATTATCTCGGAGGCTAGATCGGATAATTCTTCGTCCGTTATCATTTGTCCAGATACCTTTATGCGCTCATTGAAATCTGTAAGATGCGGAGAAGTATACAGTCCCGTCCTGTATCCAGAGACACGTAGGATGGAGTCGATACACGCACATGTGGAGCCTTTCCCATCAGTACCGGCCACATGTACGCTGTGAAATTCTCTCTGAGGGTTCCCGAGCCTCCCGAGTAATTCAGTGATGTTCGTAAGGCCCAACTTTATACCGTGTACCTGAAGACCATAAAGCCATTCCAAGACCCCTTTAACGTCCATTTTAGTACCTCGGATAAGATCACAATTCAGAACGGATCTGTTCCACTAATTCTGAATACCTTACACCTTTCTCCTTACAGATCTTGTGTACGGCATCCATCATTCCAGAACCATATTGGGCGGCCTTTTTTCCTTTATTTGAAATGAATGGAAATCCCTGATAGAGTGCCACGTCCTTCAGCAACATCTTCCTGGAATCGGCATCCTTGGGCATTATTGCCTCGACCCCCAGACCTCTAACGGCGGACAATACACTTTCATCCAGGAACGGATACAATATCCTCTTACCAAAATGGTCTGCGACCTTTTTCTCATGTTCTAGTGTAGGTCCTATGAGTTTGGACATGTCCTCTGCCATCATATCAGTTAGCTCGTCCTTTCCTAGACCAACATATTTGGAATAACCTGCGAACAACTCATCTGAGCCCTGACCGCCGATGATCAAATCCTCTTTACAATTCTTGCACACATAAAAAGGCGGGGTCTCAAAGGCCAACATCAGAGGACTGGATGTCCCTGTGATGGATATCATTTCCTTCAAACTGTTTACAAGATCGTCCTCGTATATGGGGATGTATATCCAATCCATACCAAGTTTTTCTGACATCTCTCTGGCCATACGGACATCATATGATTCCCCATATCCCACTGTGTAAAGCACTACTGACTTTGCATATCTTCCGGTAATTGCCGCTACTATGCCTGAATCCAGACCACCGGAGAATGCGACCGCCACATCCTTCCCCTCTGTCAGTCTCTTCACAGCAGATTCCAACGCCGTACTGACCGCTTCGATATTGGATGCCATATCACTCCTAACGTACGTCGAAGATAAAACCCTATCTTCACAGTTTATTGAATGATAATAACGCAGATGCAATATTGGCAGAATTGATATCGACCCCGAATCTCTCCTTTAGAAAGACATCGGTCGTCGTGGCTGGATAGAATATTATTGGATCTCTTACCCCTTCGCCCTCTCCGATACATCTGACCTTCTGAGGATGCATGACGACCTTGGCAATATCTGAATCTGCATTGGTACTGAGTACGAAATCATCAGAAAGCCAGACAATATCAGTCCTGTCGATGTACTCTTCCTGTTTTCCGGCAGGGATATCGAATCCAACGATATTTCCGCGGTCATCCTCCATTGTCATCACATGATCTGTAGGAACCTCAAAATTGTAATCGCAGAACACAACTATGTGCATTGACCGCTCCTTACAGGCTGCCAGTGCCCTGTTATCCATCGGCATTCCAAAGGTTGTATCCTCGATGCAGCCCTCACGATCGAATATCTCCTCAACGACATCTTTGTCAGGGACAATGACCTTACGTATTCCGGATGCACTCGAAAGTGTCACCATGATCTTGTCGATATCCATGTAAGATAATCAAAACCTCAATATATAACATATCGAGCGTCAGTATTATCCGACATATAGATTAGTATACGGTTCGTAACATTCATTAATCTGAATGCTGATGCTATGACATGGACGGAGTAACCCGTATCGGCGTATCGCTGGAACCTGAATTATTGAAGGATTTTGATAAACTCATATCGAAAAAAGGGTATGTAAGCAGATCAGAAGCGATCCGTGATCTTGTGCGTGACTCCCTTGCCGAAAGTGAGTGGAAGAACGATAAAGAGTACATGTCCGGGGTCATAGTGATGATCTACGATCATGAGGTCACAGGCATCGGTGAGAAACTAACTGTACTTCAGCATGAAAAAATGCAGAACATAAATACGTCCATACATGTCCATTTGGACCATGACAGATGTATGGAGGTCATAATTGTAGAGGGAGAATTGGGGCACCTGAAAGAACTTACAAATGAGATCTCTGCCATAAAGGGCGTCCTGAGATGTAAGCTCACGATGGCATCACGTTCCACTGGACATATGCATCACATAGGCACCAGAGGCTGATTCTCAACCTTTTATCGGGACCTTTTCGGTCCCTTACAAGGTTATTTAACCGTTGAGCACGTCGAGGACGATGAATGAGAAAACTGATCATTACGGAAAAGGCTAACGCAGCCAGAAGGATCTCTACTATCCTTTCCGATGGAAAAACACATTCTGAATCCGGTGGTGGTGTCACCGTCCTGACCTTCGAAGCAGAAGGCGACGATTACACGGTGGTTAGTCTTAGAGGACACATTATAGAATTAGATTACCCCGAAGAATATAACGACTGGGGATCTAGTTCCCCCGTCGATTTAGTACGTGCACCCCAAGTCAAAACAGTACGTGTAAAGTCGATCCTGAACAAGATCGGCGAAATGACCAAGCTCTCAGACGAAATAATAATCGCTACCGACTACGATAGAGAAGGGGAACTTATCGGAATGGAGACCGTCAGGGCCGTAGACACTGATATGTCCAAAGTTAAAAGGGCAAAATTCAGCGCATTGACCAAAGGAGAAGTTGAAAAAGCATTCTCTGAACTGACAGACCCCGACACAAAACTATCTGATGCCGCAGAAGCTAGACAGATAGTGGACCTCTCTTGGGGAGCTGTTCTCACAAGATTGATCTCGTTATCCGCTGGACAAGTTGGTAAGAATTTCATGTCCGTCGGAAGGGTCCAAAGCCCGACCCTAAAACTTCTAGTCGAAAGGAACGAAGAGATTGAAAGCTTCATACCAGTTCCGTATTGGAGCATTGTCGGAAAATTCGGAATGCTAGCGTTCAGAGGGGAGCATAGTAAGAATCCTTTTTGGAATGAGAAAGAAGCTCACACGATACTTGCCAATGTAACCAAACACACAAAAGGCACCATCACAGAATACACTGTCACAGAAAAAGAAGAGTATCGTCCAGCACCTTTCGATACAACGATGATGCAGGTTGAGGCCAACAAAATAGGCATACCGCCGACCATGGCCATGAAACTCGCTGAGGACCTCTACACCAGCGGATATATCTCGTACCCGCGTACGGAAAACACAGAATATCCCAAAAGCTTAGGTCTTAAGACTGTCCTCGAAAAATTAAAAGAATCGTCTGATTTCAAAGCGGACGCGGAAGAGATCCTCAAACAAGAGAAGATCTCCCCTTCCAGAGGAAAAAGAAGAACAACGGACCATCCGCCAATATATCCTACGGCTGGAGCATCATCCGATAAAATGAAGGGTGACAAGTGGAAACTTTACGAACTGATCGTCAGAAGATTCCTAGCCACTGTAGGACCTAATGCAAAAGCACAGATAACAGATGTTGTAATAAATGTGGATGGCGAAGAATTCAACTCACAAGGTTACATACAATTGGAATCTGGATGGAAAAAATACTACAAAAAATACATCAAGGTCACAGAAAACCATTTACCAAAAATGAATGTGGGGGACAAAATCGACATTAGATCGATTGGCATCGAAAACTCCGAGACGAAACCACCCTACAGATACAATCAGGGATCGCTGATCCAAGAGATGGATAGACTCCAACTCGGTACCAAGAGTACAAGACACGATATCATCGGAAAACTCTACTCGAGGAATTATGTTCAGGGAAATTATTTAGTGCCCACTGCGAGTGGTACTGCACTTACCAAATCCCTTGAAAAACATGGCGGAGGCATTACAGAATCCGAAATGACCGCTAGACTCGAAGAAGACATGCTGATGATCAGTGAAGGGAAGTACACTCTCGAGGATGTTGTCAAAAAATCCCAAGACATGCTTTACGATGTCGCAGTGAAGATTTCCACTGAAAGCAACGATATTGGAAATGAGATCAAAGCAGCCTTAAGAAGTCAGCAATTTGTTGGTATCTGCCCATCATGCGGTAAGAATATGACCATTAAGAAATCTAAGAATGGCAACTTCATAGGATGCGATGGATACCCTGACTGTACACGTGCTTATCCCCTGCCGAAAGGAGCTATGATTCAAACGGTAGAGACATTGTGTCCTATTTGCGGCCTTTCACAACTAAAGATTGTACGTAAGGGCATGCCGCCCTCCATACAATGTATAGATCCGAAATGCAGCAGCAATACATCGAAGAATCACCTTGGACTGTGTCCTACATGCAAAAAAGGCACAGTGCGCATAATGTATTCAAAAACAGGAAAACGCTTTGCAGGCTGTTCAGAATGGCCAAACTGTACTCAGACATATCCTCTGAGACCCAGAGGCACCATTACTCCCACAGACATAACATGTGAAGCGTGCGGAGCACCGATGATACAGTTTGGAGCTATTGCAGAATGTATAAATCCAGATTGTACAACGAAAAAGAGGAGTGCACGTTCAAAAACTGTCTCTACAGCAGACAAGAATGAACGTATCGGCAAAGTTGTTGTGGTCAAGAAAAGCTCTGACGCTAAAAAACCTAAAACCACAACAAAAAAATCTGTTGTTAAAAAATCTGTAACTGAAGAATGAATATTATTTCTTCTTTTATAGGCAACATTTTTTTCATATTATTGAGTATAGACCAGATTTTTTGTACATACGAATAAATATATTCGTAATAATTAATTGTTACAAAAAAATTGAATTTGAAAGAATCACGGCATCAAATGAGACCATGCTTCATTTTCCTCGGAGGTCCCATCGAAATGACTGTTCATTTCATCGATCTCCGCAGATATCCTAAGGTTCCTGCAAGACACGCACTCAAGGTCCTTACCTAGTTTTTTCTTGAGTTGCATCTCGCTTTTATCGAGACCGACGATACGTCCGCAAGGACAATAGATCTTCATGAAGGATCTGGCGCCAACACTATCCAACGTGCAAACACAGCATGTTTTTGATTTTGAAGAACGACCAGACGGGACATCATTATTGACGATAGTTTCACTTCCTTCATTCATCGTAATATGGCGTAAATTCCCATCAAGACGCCTACCACAACCGACCTTCCTCTCAATCCACAGTAGGGATATAAGCTTTCTGTTACCACAGAAAATAGAGGTTCCTAAAACAGTACAAAGAGTACATAAATAAAAAAAATAAGACAATAATTCTTATATATTAGATATGAGGAGGTTTTGTATGTCTTCGGCGGATATTTTTTTCCGCCGAAGACTTGGAACTCAGATCCTGAATACTTTTGTACCAGGGAAGACTGCCTTGGCGTCGAGGTCTTCCTCTATCCTTAAAAGACGATTATACTTAGCCGTCCTTTCTCCACGCGCGGGAGCCCCTGTCTTTATCTCACCAGAACCCCACCCAACGGAGAGATCGGCAATGGTAGTATCCTCAGATTCACCGGAACGGTGGGAGACTATGACATTGTATCCGTTATCAAAACTCATCTTGGCCGCATCTCCGGCTTCGGATATCGTTCCTATCTGATTGACCTTAAGCAACAATGCATTGGCTGCACCGTTCTCTATACCCTTACAAAGACGCTTTGTATTTGTAACAAAGAGATCGTCTCCAACGATCTGCACTCTCTTACCAATCATTTTAGTAAGTTCTGATGTCGTCTCAAAATCATCCTCGAAAAATGGGTCCTCTATACTTATCAGAGGGAACTCCTCCGTGAGGTCCTTATAATGATCTGCAAGTTCTCCAGCAGAGAGCTTCATTGCATCAACATCATAAATGCCATTATTATAGAACTCCGAAGACGCTGCATCTATGGCCAAGAACACATCTTGCCCAGGAACGTATCCCGCACCAGAGATCGCCCCGACAATGGTCTCAAGAGCTTCAGAAACAGTGTTTAATGGCGGAGCGAATCCTCCTTCGTCACCTATGTTTATAGCGCCCGCACCATATTTTTTCTTGAGTATGGTTTTTAATTCCATGTATATTTCAGAAGATATCCTGAGACACTCAGAAAAAGAAGGCGCACCTGCAGGAATGATCATACATTCCTGTATCTTAAGATCTCCACCGGCGTGCTTTCCGCCGTTAATTATATTGAACATGGGAACGGGAAGCGTCACATGATCCTTTCCAATGTACTCGTATATTTGTTTGCCTTCGGCCATCGCCCCTGCCCTGACCGCGGCAAGAGACACAGCGACCGTGGCATTACCACCCAAACGAGATTTATTGTCTGTACCGTCGAGATCGATCATTGCATCGTCGATTGCCCTCTGATCTGTTACATCCATCCCGACTAATGTTCTAGCGATCTCACCACGCACATTTCCCACAGCTTTCATGACGCCTTTACCGCCGTATCTGCTTCCTCCATCACGGAGTTCGTGGGCCTCCCATGTTCCTGTTGACGCCCCTGAGGGTGCGATAGCACTTATCCTATGACCCTTAATGGTTATCTCAGCCTCAACTGTAGGATTTCCTCTCGAATCCAAAACTTCCCTTGCCCATACTTTCTCGATCTTCGTCATTTCTTTACCTCTGTAGGCTTGATTTCTTTAGGCGCGTAGTACTCCAAATGACTCTTCAGAATGTACTTGTCATTATCGGTAAATTCACGTGCATTAACTGATATCACCAGTGAAAAAGGCTTACCATACCTGGCCGATATTACCTCGTGAATCAACATAAATGTGGAATTTGTTCCATTTTTGTAGATCAAAGTATTCAAATTATCAAAAACTACCACAGGTTTTTTTGACTTGCTTATGAAATCGTTTATCTGATTGAGCATGGTCCCCAAATGGTACACATCGGAAAACTCATCGAAAGAAGATATCACCAGACCTATTGTCTCAACCTTAGAGCCTCTGAACCTTTCCTGCATCGTTTTCTCTTTTGCAGTTGTTATTATAAGCAGATTACAATCATCTGCTCCAAATGATGCAGTGACTCTGTAAACTTCTCTCGTATTGTCTTGAAAAAGAACATAGGATTTTCCAAATTCCAACCCCATTTCCTCAAGGGACTTGCCTAACTCTGGTTCGGCCTTTCTTCTGAATTTTCTTGATTCCTTTTTGTCGGGTTTAACGTTCTCCGCCTTGTCCTCTTCTATGTTGTTGATATCTTCTATCGCATCCAAAATATCAGACGACAGGAATGGCTTCGTTACTATTGCTTTTACATAATTATTATCGGAAGGGACCTTCTCTCCAGCACTTCTTAAAATAATTACTCTCGCCTTCTTTTCAGTTTGAATGTCACACATGGAATCGATGATCTTGAGGCCATTATTACCTTCAAAGTCAGCATCTATTATTACAAAATCATACCTTGGATCAAGGGCCATTCTAGCAGCGGTCTCAGAATTATCTTTGATCTGGACGTCATAATTAGCATCACTGAGTATTTCTTTTACGATCTGCCCGATTGCCAAATTATCTTCGATCACCAATATCTTCATAGATTGCCTCCTGACAGGCCATTACGTGAACCACCATCGAACTATAAAACAAATAGGTGATTGACAGAGTTGTTCATTACACATATACAGCATCCGCTCTAACAAAGAAAAACGGCCATTCGGCCGGAAATAAAATGAAACAGCTCTCACTGCTTCCTGCTCTCTTTTGCCTTGGGCCTGAGATTGCTGTAACCACACTTACGACATTTAGCTGCCTTTGGAGGGTTGGTCGCATAGCAATTCATGCAAACCGATTTGTCAAGGAGCCTGTGTTCGGCCTCTTTGAAACGCGCCATCTTAAATTCCTCTGGAAGGACGATTATATGTAAGTCTTATATAAGGTTTCTTAAACTTAATAGAACAAAGAACGCTGCTTTTTAAAATCAGATATCACATCTTTGCCATTACCAGATAACATTTCATGAGTCACAAAATCAGGATTTATTGAATTCACAAGTTCCAAACATCTTCTGTCTGTGAAAGGTCTATGCTGATCTATCATACTGACGTGCTGATATGAATCTCCCATTATCTTTTCGAATCCTTCGTCAATAGAAATGTCCTTCTCATCGAATGTATTCCTGTAATCCGCAGATGCACTGTAATGTAAATGCATCACCCTTATACGGTCTCTCATCTCCTGAGGGTACCTGTCTATTATCTTCATGGCTCCATCGATGGCCGAAGTCTCGTCTATGGCATCTGAAAGCCCGTTCATCAAGTGTCCGGTATCCAAACAGAAACACCAATTCTCGAACTCCATCTTATCCTCGATCAACCTATATTCCCAAGGTTCTCTCAATTTCAACCCTGACCACCATAGATTCTCAAAAGCAAGCCTGAATGGCGGTTCCCCGTTCTTATATCCAGAAACCACGGTGTTCATCATCTCTGCGAAAGCATAAAGGACCTTCCTGTCATCAGCGACGTATTTACGATGACATACCTGCTCAAGGTCTGTGCTTCCGGCATGTAATATACCGTATGCTGGGTCTACCAATGTGGCCTTACCGATCATCTTACGTATGTTGGATACCATCTCTTCCCGGTCTATTCCAAAAGTTATATAATCCAGATCTCCCCGAGAATACTTTTCCTTGTCCACATTACCTGTCCATCCCCTATACCAATCAACGGCATACGGAAGATGGACAGATGCTGAGTACGGGAGATAACACTCTGGTACATCATCATATAAGGTGAACAGTTCCAATCCGTCACACCCGACACTTTTCAAAAATTCGCCCACATCTACTTTTGAAAGCTCATCGAGGGGCTGAAATACAGAATAACTCAAAAGGTGTTTCATGATCTCTCTGGTCAGATCAACTCGAACGCTGCGTTCAAAGCCGCTTCTACGGCCACAGCCTTTGAATACCCTGCACCGATGATCAAAACATCGCTCTGTGTGATGCCTGTGTCCTTACGTATGGTATATGCGATCGCTGGGTCCCTTTCATCCAATATCCAATCCGGAGGGATCATCAGATTTCCGTCCCTGATTATTATAGTTGTACAACCGGCCGCACCTACCTTTATGCCGGCATCACGTTGTTGCATGCCGTTACCGATCTTATCGGAAACACCATACACAAGAACACCCTGCCAATAATCCCCTACAACTGACCCAGGGATCGCAGGAACCTCTACGACCTTTACCGGTATCTGGTGCAAGAATGTAAGCCCGGCTTTTGTAATGGAGATCCCTGTCTGTTTGACCAGTATAAAATCCCACTCTTTCAATGTGTCAATTATCCTGCGCATGCTTCCCTCACCGATTCCGATGAGATCTGCAAGACTTTTCCTACCCATCCTCCTTCCGTCGGAAAGAAGATGGAGTGCCCAATAGATGTTCGCGTCGTTAAAACGGAACATTGGACCGAATTGTGGGACCTCCATTATTTTCATTTTCTCAACCCTGACCGGAGAACGTTCTCAGAACGTCCTTACCTTTCCATTGACGATAAGCTCTGTAACTTTATCAACATTGTCAAGCCAGTCATTAGCGATCGCTTCTGCTTCAGATTTCCACTTGCCAAGCTTGGGATTGCTGTCAGCACCAACGGAGACTATGTCGATAGAACAGTTCAAAGGATGTGATACGGGCTTTCCGATCTGAGAAAGGATCCTTACGCGGATCTCTGCCTCGTCTGTGACCTTCTTTGCAATGTCGTCAGCCATTAACTTGGACATTATGTTGTAGATCTTTCCAATATGCGTTATCGGGTTCTTACCAGATGTTGCTTCCATGGACATCGGTCTGTAAGGTGTGATGAGACCGTTGCATCTGTTACCTCTTCCGACAGATCCGTCATCTCCCATCTCCTGGGACATTCCGGTGCATGTAAGGTAATATACGCCTCTCTTGTAATCGTCACCAGTGTTGATGTCCAGTTCTATGCTCACTTTCTCTTTTCCAACAACCTTGAGAGCATTGTCATAGATGGCACTGTGCATCTCTTTGATTATTGATTGGTATGCTGCCGCATCCTCGATGTATTTATCGACCATAGCACATGCGACCGTCAGAGTTATCTTGTTGTTGACCCTGGATGCCATTACTTTAACATCCTGTCCGGATGCTGGAATGGTTTTCTTCATCTTACCGTTGATGAACTCCTCGGTCTTGAGAACAACTGTATCTGTAACTGAGAACGGCGCATATCCTACTCCAAATGATGTGTCGTTTGCAAGGTGACCTGATGCCTTGTATACGCCTGTCAGATCATCGGAACCCATTCCGAGCCTTGCATCAAGGACAACTTCTGAATCAACATCCAGGTTGGGGAAGGTCTTGTCGAGGTATTTCCTTGCCGCTTTCAATGCGACTGGTTTGCATGGAAGGTCGATTACGTCCTTTCCAGTGTCGATCTTTGTTGTAGCGCGTCCTACAAGAAGGATGTACGAAGGGTCGATGATGTGTCCGCCGCCGAACTTGGTCGATGCCTGCCCTGCCGCGATCTGCGTCTCATCGGTATTGTGGTGGAGAACATATCCTACCTCTTTGATGTACATTCTACAAAGGGATTTACTGACTTCCTCTGCTAACGCGTCTGCGACAGAATCGGGATGTCCTATTCCTTTTCTTTCTACTATCTCTATCTGTCTCTGGGGAAGGGGTATCTCATTGACACCGCTCACATAGATATTCTTCTTCTTTTCTGCAGCCATGTTAATTACCTTCTGTACGTCATAATGACGAATAATTTGAAGTAAAGTTTTGTATCTGTTAATAATACATAAATAGAATTGACAATAATAATCATATAGGAATATTTTATACGTCATATATATGAAATTCCCGCCTGCATCCGATATACGGAAAATACGCAAAGGACTAGAAGTCACACAAGTTGAACTTGCACGTGCTTCCGGGATCAGTCAAAGCACCATTGCAAAGATCGAGAGGGGAAAGATCGCTGCAAGTTACGAGACGGTTGTACAATTATTCGAAACCCTAGAACGTATAAACGAAGAGAACAAGAAAGAACTCATGGCAGTAGACGTAGCGTCAAAGAACGTTGTGACGGTCCAGAGCACGGACAAAGTTCATGTGGCTACAGAACTCATGAGGACTACTGGTTTTTCACAACTCCCTGTACTTTTGGGAGAAACACCGGTGGGAAGCGTTTCAGAAAGAGGAATCTTCGATCTACTAAGATCCGGAAGAACAATGGAAGATCTTAAAGATGCAGAAATTTCCAGCATAATGGACGAATCCTTTCCAGTTGTCACAGAGAATACGTCTGTGTCTGCTGTAACAACGATGATGAGCGATTGTAACGCGGTTCTAGTGGCAAAAAAAGGAAAGATCGTGGGACTCATAACCAACGCAGATATGCTCAAACTAATTTGAGCCCACTCTTGTTCAAACGATACAGTTGAAGATCGTCTGCGATATATGAATCCTGGAATATCTCCCGGGCCTCATTCTCCACCACCTTGCGATCCTCGTAACGATTGCTGATGTGTACCAGGATCAGGTTCTTGCATTCTGCTTTTTTTGCGATCAACGCTGCCTGCTTGGAGGTTGAATGAAAATGCTTTGCTGCCAATGCACTCTCGCTCTCACAATATGTGGACTCATGGATGAGAAGATCCGCACCGATGGCTGCATCGATCGACTGATCACATGATGTGGTATCCCCGGAATAAACTACTTTCAAACCAGGCCTGGGCGGACCCATGACCATATCTGGAGTTATGCCGTTGACCTCCTGACCATCTTGAAGTTTCCCATAGTCTGAAGACTTAAGACCGAATCCTATGGCCCTATCCTTATCGAATTTACCTTTCTGGTCCTTCTCTTTTAAGACATAACCCAGAGAAGGAATGTTGTGCATGGTGGAGAAACAGGAAACGGTCAGGTCCTTGAATCCAACAACATCTCCTGCTTCCAGTTCTCTTATGTCCAGAGGGTAGTCTATCTGCCCTTCACATACGCTCAACATCATCTCCAAGGCTTTCTTGAACCCTGACGGACCGCACACTATCAATGGGTCCTTTCTGCCGGAGATGCCCATGGTCTGCAAAAGCCCTGGGAGCCCGAAAACATGATCTCCGTGCAGATGCGTTATGAATATCCCTGTTACCTTCATGAAGGAAAAGGGGGAGATCATCATCTGTCGTTGCGACCCTTCGCCGCAATCGAAAAGGATGATGTCCGAACCACCACGGAGTGCGATACATGGTGGCGACCTATCCCTAGAGGGCAAACTGGCACCTGTACCCAGGAACAGTATGTCCAACATCTTACATCAATACACCGAATCCAATTCCCTTGTGGCCTTGGATTCCTTCTTGTATTCCTTATAATGTTCCTTACAGAGATGAACGTTGCGTAGGTCAGAACTCTTGAGTTTTAGGTTAGTTTCCACAACCAGTTTTATGTTAAGAGACCTCTCAGCCTCTTTATCGCAACCTGCTATATCGCAGACCTTGATGTCAGTGGCGTGCTTTGCTGTTGCCATAACGGTAAATCAATCTACATCAGATATATTACTTTCCTGAAAAATAATATCTGGGTAGTTCGATAATATATGAGTCATGTTTAAATCGGTGTAAAATATACGCAAAAATATGACCAAGATTGCACCTTCCATGCTCTCTGCAGATTTTTCCAAATTCGGAGAAGAACTGCTCCGCATCGATAGAGCTGGTGCGGACTGGGCACACCTTGATGTCATGGACGGTATGTTCGTGCCGAATATCACAATTGGACCGTCTGTTATAAAATCGATCCGCCCACTTTCAAAAATACCCTTTGATGTGCACTTGATGATCGAGGATCCACTCAGGTACATCGATGCATTCGCGGCTGCAGGGTCGGACATGCTGACCGTGCATACTGAATCTAACGGCGATATCATGGCAGCTGTGAAAAAAATAAAAGATAATAACCTCAAAGCAGGCATCACACTGAACCCTCCGACACCGGTGAAAGATCTGGACAAATATCTGGATGAAGTGGATCTTGTACTCATTATGACTGTACAAGCTGGATTCGGCGGACAATGTTTCAAAAACGAATGCCTGAAAAAGATAGAATATGTCAAAGAATGGGCAAATGACCACAATCCAAAACTTGAGATCTCTGTGGACGGCGGCATAAACCGTGAGACCGGAAGAATATGTGTTGATTCGGGAGCGACGGTTTTGGCCGCTGGAAGTTCCCTATTCAAACTTAAGGACATGGCCTCTGAGATCGCACTTTGGAAAGGCTATACGCCAAACATAAAATGAGGTATTCTGATGGGAGTTAACCTGTCAGGGCTTGTGGAGCCCAAAACGATAGAATTATCGGATCTTCGCGGTAAGACCGTCGCGATTGATGCCTACAACATGATATATCAGTTCCTTTCTATAATCAGACAGCCTGACGGCAGCCCTCTCTGTGACAAAGAAGGCCGCGTTACATCTCAATTATCTGGCATCCTATACAGAACATCCAATCTCATCTGTCAAGGCATCGAACCGATATTTGTTTTTGATGGAAAACCCAACGAACTTAAGAAAGCCACATTAGATGAAAGGAAAGAAAGACGTGAAAAGGCCACTGCGGAATGGGAAGAAGCCAAAGAAGCAGGCGATATGAAAAAGGCATTCTCCAAAGCACAACAGACCTCCAGGATGACACCGGAGATCAGAGGGTCTTCGAAGAGCCTCATAAAAGCTCTCGGCCTACCAATGGTGGAAGCCCCATCCGACGGAGAGGCACAGGCGGCATACATGTGCAAAAAAGGTTCTGTATATGCCGCAGCATCACAAGATTTCGATTCGCTTCTCTTCGGTACACCGACACTCGTCAGGAACATGACCATAACCGGAAGGAGAAAGATACCCGGCAAGGAAATGTACAGGGATGTGTTGACCGAGCTGATATCCACTGAGGATTTCCTTACATCTCTGGGTATAACAAGAGAACAGTTAGTGGACATGTGCATACTTATGGGGACGGATTTCAATGAAGGTATCTCTGGAATAGGTCCTAAAAAAGGATTGAAACTGGTCAAAGAAATGAAAGATCTGGAACATATACTCCCACATCTTGACAAAGAGATACCCGAATACGAGGAGATACGCACCATATTCCTGAATGGCGAACATTTTGACGATTATCAACTCAAACCTGTAGAAATAGACAGGGCGGCCGTCTTAGAACTTATGATGCAATACGATTTCTCACCTGATAGAGTTAACGGAACGCTGGATAAGATCGAAAACGCCCGTAATGATGAATGCGCAAGAAAAAAACAAAGATCGCTGGATTGCTGGTTCTGATCCTGAAGCCCACTCTTTTCGCCTAAATTCCCTGGATTAAATATATAATCACGATGAGGATAGCCTATGCTACTGTCAGGCAAGATAGCCCTGGCATAATGGGGACGAGCGATGATAAAGCAGATCCGCGCTAATTATGATGCGCCAACAATAGAGAAAGAGATCCAGAATTACTGGAACTCAGTGAATGCTTACGAAAAAACCAAAGCACTGAGGGCGAACGGGGATAAATTTTATTTTGTCGATGGCCCACCTTATACATCAGGTAACGTCCACCTCGGTACTGCTTTGAACAAGACGATCAAGGACATACTCATCAGATATTGGAGAATGAAGGGATACAATGTTCGCGATCAACCTGGTTTCGACATGCACGGTCTGCCGATTGAGGTACAGGTCGAGAAAAAGATAGGTGTCCACTCAAAGAAAGAGATAGAAGAAGGAGGCATAGACAAGTTCGTAGATGCCTGCAAGAAGCATGCATATGCCCTTCAAGCAGATATGACCGAACAGTTCAAGGACCTCGGTGTGTGGATGGATTGGGACCACCCCTATCAAACACTCAGACTCGATTTCATGGAATCAGCATGGTGGACGGTGCAACGCGCATACGACCGCGGCTTGCTTAAGCCCTCCAACAGGGTCGTTACCTGGTGCCCTAGATGCGAGACCGCGTTAGCTGAGGCAGAAATAGAATATTGGGATGAGACCGACCCTTCGGTCATGGTAAGATTCCCGCTCAAGAACAATAATGACGTCTCGTTGGTCATATGGACGACCACACCGTGGACACTGCCGGCAAATATGGCTGTCGCAGCGCATCCCGAATGCGAATACGCCGAAGTAAGGCTCTCTGGACCCAAAGGAACAGAGACCGTGATCTGTATGGAATCACAGATAACTCACGTCGTTAAGAAAGGAGGATACGAGACCTCGGAGATACTCAGAAAAATGTCGGGCAAGGACCTCAAAGGTCTGGAATACATCCCGCCTTTCGAGATCGATCCCAAATATACAAGGCCTAATGAATGGACATTCAAGGTCGTGAATGCAGATTATGTCGAAAAAGACAACACAGGTCTGGTCCACACCGCACCTGGGTTCGGTCCTGATGATTATGAGACCGGAAAGAAACACAACATTACCCCATTCTGTCCCGTCGGAGAATCTGGAAGATACACTGATGAATTCCCGATGATGTCTGGTCGTAAGGTAAAGACCGTCAACGAGGACGTCATCCTGTATTTGAATGAAAAGGGGATTCTTTTCAACAGCGAAAAGGTGACCCACAGATACGGACATTGCTGGAGATGTAAATCCCCCATAATATACAGGAACACCCGCCAATGGTTCATCAATATCCCTGCTGTCAAAGACACGATGATGAGCGAAATTGATCGCGTAAAATGGACCCCTGAATGGGCCGGAGCCTCCAGAGAGAAGAACTGGGTGGAAGGCGCCAGAGATTGGTGCATAACCCGTCAGAGATATTGGGGAATACCGCTTCCTGTCTGGGAATGTAAATGCGGCGAGGTCAAGATAGCAGGACAGTACAAAGATCTGGAATCAGGAGATGGTTATACTCCAGGAATGGACACTCACAGACCTTGGATCGATAACGTGACATTCAAATGCCCTAAATGCGGCCAAACCATGCACAGGATCCCAGACGTACTTGATGTTTGGTTCGACTCCGGTGTGGCCTCGTGGGCAGAACTTGGATATCCTGCAAAGAAAGAGGAATTCGATGCATGGTGGCCTCCAAGATTCATAGTTGAAGCACACGATCAAACAAGAGGTTGGTTCTACACCCAATTAGGTGCAGGTGTCGTATCCTTCGACAAGGCGCCCTATGATGAGGTGATGATGCACGGTTGGATGCTGGACATGAAGGGTGAGAAACTTTCCAAATCCAAAGGAAACTCCGTCGATCCCTCAGAGATCATACAGAAGGTAGGAAGAGACCCATTGAGACTCTATATGGTGGAAAGCAACGCCCCTTGGGAAGATACGTCATTCCAATGGAATCCCAAGAACTCTAACCCCGAGAAGAACAGTGGGCCCAGCAACTCCAGAAAGACCCTTAACACATTCTGGAATGTGGTCAATTTCGCATCGACCTATATGATGATCGACGATTATGATCCAGATGCCCATACTTTGGGATCAGTGGATAAATATCTGAGGAATGAAGACCGCTGGATGCTTTCTAGAACTGAAAAACTGAAGAAAGCAGTGACGGAAGGCCTTGAAACAAAAGAATTGCACAAGGCGGCTCGTGCCATTGACAACTACATAATGGAGGATCTTTCCAGATGGTATGTACGTCTAGTCAGGGACAGAAGCTGGTCAGAGAATGAAGACGCTGAGAACGATAAGGTCGCATCTTACTTCATACTCCACCATGCTATCATGAACACCGCACTTGTTATGGCACCTTTCGTTCCGCATATCGCAGAAGAGGTATACCTCCATATGGGCGGCAAATTAGAATCTGTGCACATGGAAGATTGGGTCAACTGCAATGAAGAATTGATCAATGACGAACTTGAATACAGCATGTCGCTCATACAGGGTATAATTGAGATCGTGGCCTCAGAAAGAGCAAAGATGGGAAGCAAACTCAGATGGCCGCTGAAAGAGGTCTTCATCAGTGGCAACAACGATAAGGTGAACGATTCTATCAGGATTTTTGATGCTGTTCTTGCACAACAAGGGAATATCAAAACGATCGGATACATAAAACCCCAAGGATTTGCAGAAAGTACTGATATGGAACCTGTGGAATTCACCGAGGGTAGGATATTCATCGACTTTGAAGTGACCCCTGATATCGAGGCAGAGGGATATGCGAGAGAATTGATACGCAGGATCCAGCAGATGCGCAAGGATATGAAGCTCAATGTGGAACAGTACATAAACTGCGACATAAGGGCCGAACCATACTTGGTAGAATTGTTCGAGACCTGGAAGGATCACATCTCAACCGAGGTCAGAGCCAAGAAATTGGTATTCACGGACAGCCCTGACGGACAAGAGGTCAAGACCTGGGACGTTACTGGAAAGGACATCGAGATCGGTATCAGTTCAGCAGAACAATAAAAAACGGGGGGAAATCCCCCAACTTAATTTATTTTATCTCACGGATCAAGAAGTTTGAGAAGAACATCATATGTCTTTACGACCATCTTGGGATCTTTCTTTATCTCTTCTATCGTAAGCCACTCAAACTCTACATTCTCATTGTTCAAAACAGGTTCTGCAGAATCCAATCTGTATATGAATGGCGTGACCTCCCACAGAATGTTGCCTTCTCTCACAAAGAAAGGCTTCATCTCCTTGTCTGGTTTTCCAACAGGTATCTGAGTTTCCTCCATTATCTCTCTTATAGAGGCCTCGATCGGGGACTCCCCTGGTTCTATCTTGCCAGCAACAAGCGAGTGCCCTCCTGGAAACGACCTGGCCGTTTCCGGCCTGTGTAGGACCAGGATCCTCCCATTGACAACAATGGCAGAAGATACCGTCCTTATACAACTGACGCTCTCGATACAAACGGAACCATCGGTACCATTAACAGTAACAATATCTCCCTCCCTCAAAAGGTCTGTATCTATCATATCCACCATAGGGATCGACGAGATTACGGCTCCGGTCGTGACGATCGTCTCCGCCAGTTTATTTATGATCGCAACAGGCGCCTTACCATGAACCATCAGATCATACATTACGAACGAACCCACTGTACTTCCTTTTCCGTTGGTGAAAACAAAAACCTTACCTGAGATGTTGCTGCCTTCCCTGACCCTCAGATCTCCTGTAACGGTATCCACACCGCCAAGAAAACTGAATGCTTCGTCCAATTTTACGACCTTTCCCTTGACAAGTCCCTGAGATATCGCCCTTCCTTTGATCATCATGAGATCACCTTCAGAAGCGATGATATGTCATGGCACATCGCTTTTTGTGAACAGAGTGTGGGTAAATAATTGCCTGCTTTTGCAGAATCTGTTCCTGTACGCTGGAATGTTCCCTCTATCGGAGAAACAACCATGCATGTATCCGCCAATACAGGTCCGAACTTCTCCATTATCCTTACTTCCTCAGGACACTGATCTCTGATGGATGCAGACGTACAGAACCATATCTCAACGTCCTTGTTATTTTTCTTTTTTCCTTTGAGCAATGCAGCGATATCTTTCATCTCTTTGACAGTAAGATGTGGACATCCGAGAGCTATCAACTGAACATCATCTGCCGTATTGAGCTTATCGTATGCCTTCTTCAATTCCTCTTTGCCGATCTTGATGGTCTCCAGACCGGTGATGTCGAATTTGTTGGCCTCAGGCGTAACTCCTTCTACGTGGAACAATGCTACTGAACCAGATGCTGCCATTGCGGCGGCCATGGTCTTAACGTCCTCCAGAACTGGAGATATGCCTTTGAAATATGGTACGCCGCTTCCGATAGCCATACCGACCGCCTGACCAAGCATGGAATGACTGAATACAGATCCATCTATTTCAGCATCGATTATGACCGTGGGTTTCCTGTTCTCATCAAGATGAAGCCCATAATTCGCTGTCTTTCCTATTATTGCCGCGGCCAATGCCCCTGGACCCCCCTCACGGTTTGTCCTTGCTCCAATGTAACTATTTGCGAAAGAAAGAGCAGATGATTCTGCCCATGCGATATGATCCCCGAACTTGGGAACGTTGTCCCCAACATATGGTGTGCAGGAACATGTCGTCTTTATTCCCATACTGCCATAGAGTTCGATTATCTTGAGCTGTTTCTCAGCAAAATCAGACTTTATATGCATCTCTTTCCATCTTTTCCTGTCCATTCCCACAGGATTCAATGTTGACAATACAGATACCTTGGCGCCACTGGCCACAATATCCTCGAGATACTTCAGACCACCATCTCCGATGGTCTTATATGATGCTCCGGATAAATGTGCAGAAGTTATATTCACCAGATTCTTCGCACCATAAACCTTTCCAAGCGCAACGACCAATTCCATGGCCTTTTGCACACCTTCGCCTTTCTCGCCATCAAGAATTGACTGCTCTTCCTTGGTGAGTTCCATGAGACGGTGAATATCTTTCACTGATTAATTTGTTCTTATCAAGATCAAAGACCGCACATTTTGTTAACATGGATATATAATCGCGTTACAGAGACTGTGACGTTCATATCGGTAATAATTGTGGAAAAGGAAAAATAAGAGGTTTGACGAGTTTCCTTCACTTAATGCGAAATCACTCGAATTTGTTTCCAATTCCGCCACCGGCAATGATTGTACCGGCTGTGAGAATTGCTGTTGCGATTGCGAGACTGTCTGCTGAGACATCTCCTACTCCAACGAGCCCGACTCCAAGTTTTATGATGAAGGCGAGGATGATGAAGTAGATGATCGCGAAGATCAAATACAAGATGAACGCAGCTATTGCGTAGAGTATTCCTTTTACATCCATTCTAACACTTTCCTTACCTCAAGTAGAGGCAATAATAATTCAATTGTACAGTATTTAAAACTTTGTCTAAAAAATATGTAGCCAGACTTATAAAAATACTATTACTCCATTAATCCGACCCAAATACACACTCAAAATATTATTCATATTCCATCGTATTTTGATGCGTCTAAATGAACATTGCAGAAACTATTAAATTATTTTAAACCTAAAATATTGTAAAAATTCTCGATCATATTCAAAAATTTTCTTCCCAAAAAAATCAGAAACTATTATCCATTATCATTATACCTCCACAAGATGGACATATGGTCAACGGACAGAAAACAACTTTATCACATTGAGGGCAGAACATGAGTAAGTAATCTAATTTTATAAATTTAAACATTACCAAACACAGGAATATATGCTTACGCGACTCATACAAGTGAGCTCGCCGGGATTCGAACCCGGGTCTAAGGCTCCGGAAGCCCCTATGCTATCCAGGCTATACTACGAGCCCATTAAAAACGATGAAACCAAAAATGATTTTACTGGAAGATAGATAGTTTGCCAGGAGGTTAGATACTCCTCCCGGCGATCCTGAGGCTCCTCTTTGAGAGGGAGGGAGCCGAATGAAGATTCTTCCGATCATTCTTTCTTGCTGAACTCGGTGTAACCGCAGTTCCCGCAAGAAACACGATCCTTGTGCGTCGCCATGAAGACCCCGGGTCCACACTTCGGGCACGAGGGTTTGGTCCTGATTAACTTGATGCCGTCGATCTTGTACGCATCTTTCTTTGCCTTTGATTTTACCGCTTTTTTAGCTGGTGCTTTTGCTTTTGCTGCTGCTGCCATTCAAATCACTCCTTAGCGGGCGCCGCGGGTGCTGCCTCTTTCTCGATTCCATTCCTCTTCAAGAGATATTCACTCTCGAACTCGAGTGCTGCCTCTTTGGAATCGTAAACCTTTGCGTATCCTTCTGATTTCCCGATTCCGTAAACGGACTCGACCGAATCTATGACTACACAGTTTCTCTTTGTCTTGAGCTTCTTTGAAAGCTCTTCCGCGATTACATTCCTGCCGGGAGTTGACTGTCCGACATGCTCTAATGTGAAGTAAACCTCTGCTCTCTTCATCAGAGGGTTCTTTTTCTGCTCTTTAATTTCCATCTTCATTCTAACTCCTCCATTTGTTCTATGAGTAGTTCAATTTCCCTTTGGATGTCTTTGTCCGTGGTGATCAATTTCATCCCCACCCCTGGCCACCCATAGATTATATATGAGCCTAAAGGTGCAACGAGTATACATGGCATCGTAGCCAGATCCTCTTCTCCTTCGACACATATTATCCTTATGTGTTCCTCGAGGGCTTTCTTTATCGCCGATACGAGCTCCGCAGATATTGTACCTGCATCGTTCCTCGCGACGATCTCTTTTAGACCTTTGCTTTTGACAAAGGTCGCGAACTCGGTCATCTCGCGCCTTTCCGTCATCCCATCGTAGATGGAAAGCGTAGGTGTGATCCCGTGTTCCTTCACGACAAGCGATACCACGTCGCCTACCGTGATAAGCATCTGCTTACTGTCAAGTTTTGATAGTTCGTTCTCCAAGATGTCGTCTCCCAAGGATTTTTTGAACAGATCCCTTTTTTCTTCCGGGATCCTCTTACCCTTGGAAATCATCATCTTAACGAACCTTCAGTGCATATCTCCCATTTGCCGTGATTCCCATCTTTTGAGCGATATCGGATTTCTCGTGATCGATGACCGCGATATATCCCTGCCACTCTTTGGATGTGGACCCTCCGCAACGGGGACATGTATCATCCTCTGTGATGAAGTTACACTGTTTACACGCTCTAAGAACTGGCCCGACCATCACTCCTCGCCTCCGAGTCTGCTTTTACGGTCATCCTCAAGCCATTGAAGCTTTCCGAGTCCCGGCTGGCGCATGGTAAGCCCGATCTTACTGTCCTGGGGATTCTTCTCGTTGAGATCTACACTAACGATCCTTGCTTTGACGATATCTCCCACAACAAGCGTTCTTCCTGTATCTTTACCGACAAGCCTCTGGTTGACCTCATCGATGTCCACACGGTCATCCATGACCTGGCTGATGTGCAGAAGTCCATCCAACGGTCCGAACCTAACGAAAGCTCCGAACTTAAGGATCTCGACTACCACACCAACGATGATCTCATTATCCTTTGGCTTAAAGACAATCTGCTCATATTTTACCGTCTGATAGACCGCCCCGTCCCCGTGGACGATACGACCTGGCCCGACGGACCTAACATTCCTTATGAGAACTGTGACCGTCTTCTCCTCCGTTAGCCTACCCTCGTAGGTCTCCCAAGTAAGTGCATCAATCACTTTCGAAATATCCTCATTGAGCTCTACAGGAGGGATACGGACAATCCTCTCGGCCTCTGTTAACATGTACATGGCGGATCCTCTTGAATAATCCGATTATGCCCATCCTATATATAAAATTCGTGCGGAGAACATTTATTCACGCGTAAAAATGTATTGGGGGGAGACCCCCCCCTTAATTTGTTTACGGTACCACGAAGAGGACGGCTGTTACCAAACATATCGTCGATAACAACTTTACCAAGACGTGGATCGAAGGACCGGCTGTATCCTTGAAGGGATCTCCGATCGTATCTCCGACCACGGCTGCTGCATGTGCTGGAGATTTCTTTCCTCCATGAGTGCCGCTCTCGATATATTTCTTCGCGTTGTCCCATGCACCTCCTCCGTTGTTGAGGAAGTTGGCCATGAGTATACCAACGATCGTACCGACCATTATAAGCGCTCCGACCGCCTGATACGGATAGTCCTCGAAACCTTCTATGTTTCCAAAGATGATCCTGTAGATGACACCGAACGCAACTGGAACCACAATGGGCAACAATGCTGGAAGCACCATTGCTCTGAGTGCGCCACGTGTAGCGATATCAACACAATCCGCATAACTTGGTTCCTCTGTTCCTTCCATGATGCCTGGGTGCTCACGGAACTGTCTGCGAACCTCCTCAATCATCTCACCGGCAGCCCTACTGACCGCACGGATCGCAAGTGATGCGAAGAAGAATACCAGAACTGCTCCGACAAGTCCTCCGACAAATATCAAAGGCTGTCCAATGTTGACAACAAAGATTTCCTCACTTAAAGTGGTTCCCTTGATCTCCGCAACTATCTCGAAGAATGCAGCGAAGAGCAGGAATGCAGCAAGGGCTGCAGATGCCATAGCGTAACCTTTAGTAAGGGCCTTTGTGGTATTTCCAGATGAATCGAGCTTGTCGGTCCTTTTCCTTACCTCATCTGGCTGATTTGACATCTCTGAGATGCCCCCTGCATTGTCGGTGATGGGGCCGAAGGTATCCTCTGCAAGTATGAACGCGGAAGATGCGAGCATCGCAATGGTTCCTACCGCTGTTCCATAAAGTCCGAAGATCATCTTATTTTCAGTATCGGGTGCTGCAAAGTATCCAAGAAGATATGTTACCATTATGGCGACCACAATACAAACAACAGGAAGGACAGTAGACTCGAGTCCGACAGATATTCCCTCTATGACATTGGTGGCAGGTCCGGTCTCAGATGCCTGAGCGATATCCTTTACCGGCTTATGGTCACCAGTGTAGTACTGTGTGATGTAAACGATCGCGAGACCGAGGATGATACCAACTACTCCTGCTATCGTGAAGAAGTACCAGTTGTCACATTCTCCATGCAACAGATAATACGTCGTGATTACCAAGAACACGATCACGAGTGCGATCGTTAGGTAGTAACCCTTGTTGAGTGCCTTGCAAACATCTGCGTCCTCGCCAGGTAGCCTTACTACGAGAATTCCTACCAGGGAGGCGATCAATCCGAAGGCCATGAGGACCAATGGAAGATAGACCCAGTTGTTAGAAAGTCCAGCTACGCATGCTACTACTGCGGTACCGATTACCATGGCACCGATTATTTCAGCTGCCGTTGATTCGAATATGTCTGCTCCACGCCCTGCACAATCTCCAACATTGTCTCCTACCAGATCTGCTATCACGGCAGGATTTCTTGGATCGTCCTCAGGTATGCCTGCTTCGACCTTACCAACAAGATCTGCTCCGACATCTGCTGCTTTGGTGTATATGCCTCCGCCGAGCTGTGCAAACAATGCTGCAAATGATGCACCGAATGCATATCCCACAACTGCATGCAAAGTAGGTGTCAAAGACCCGTCTGCCGACTCACCTGAAAGAGCATTGAACAAAAGAACAACAGCAAAAAGTCCAACCAGACTTAATGCAGAAACAGCTATACCTGAAAGGGCACCGCCGCGGAAAGAACATTTGAATGCATCGTTGAGTGAGTTCCTTGCCGCACTTGCCGTCCTTATATTAGCGTTGACGGAGACCCTCATTCCGATAAATCCGGAAAGAATAGAGAATCCTGCTCCTATAAGGAAGGCCACTGCGACCTTTGGTCCGAGATAGTTCTGAAAACTAGGGACTAATCCTGCGACCGCAAGAATGACCGCAAGAATAATGCTCACAATTCCTATCGTTTTATACTGGCGCTTCAAATATGCCATTGCACCGGTCTCGATAGCGTCGGAGATCTTCTGCATCTCGGGGGTACCTTTGTCTTTTGACCAAAGGTCCCTGAAGAAATACAATGCGAAGAATACCGCAACTACCGCTGCGATAGGGATCATGAACAACATATTGTTCGTATCTAATACGTCAATTATCATCGTTTATACCCCATTTGGTTGTTTTTGGGATATGACAAGCTCGTATATAAGGCACACCAACATCACATGAAAGGGCCCTCTGAATGGCCCTTTTTGGACATACCTAATTCCATCTCAGACACTTTGTTATTTCTATCCACAAGGAACAATTCATTGTCTGCACCAATGTACCCTGGTCCCAAGGTTATCACGGGATTGATGACAGGAATATCGAACACTTTACCTGCTAAAAAAGAGCCTACATTACATGTCAACGAAAGTATGATGTCGATGTTTTCAGCGAATCCTTCTTCGGCTTTCTCGATCAGCTTCTTCTCCACACAAGATGCCGAAACAGCCCCTACGCTGACAACATCTATGCCATCCTTCCTAAGTGATTCCGCCAGCCTTTCTGCGGATTCAAGACCTCCAAGACCTTTTGATAATCTGGCACATGTATTGCAGGTCCAAATTGCCACCCTCTTACCTCTAAGATCTTTTATAAGCGCTGGGTAATCGCGATCCCTGACCATCATGATCATGAGATGAGGATAGTCAATTGATTATATAGGGAATAGCATTCGGATTTCGTGAATGTGATCGCTTTCTATTCACCCCTCATCACGAATGGCCTATATTCAAACAGCAGCGCCAATGCAATCATCCCAACCTGGTCGGTATGCATAATTGCAGGTACTGCATCAGCTTTATTGGAGATGACCGTTCCTGGTAACTACGATAATATTGCTGTACCGATAGGTGTCACTTCAATATTGTGCATTCTGGGAATGTGATCTCATGACATGGTATGTAATAGATGGAATGGATGGAAGCGGGAAGACCACTACTGCTTGCCTCCTCAAAGATATTCTCGAATCAAAAGATCATACAGTGAAGATAATAACGCATCCTGAAGAAGAACACATATTCGGAAAATTATCACGTAAGTGTCTTCTTAAAGAGGGCGGACCAGCAAAACTCTTCACCATCGTTTTCTTTATCCTCAACGTATCTGGGTCATTGATAAGAATAAAAAAATCTAGAACAGACGACGTAATATTTGTCAGATACACATTATCTGCATGCTATCTTCCTGAAAAATTGGTACCTTTTACATACAAGGCATTGACCGCTGTGCTTCCAAAACCAGACGTACTGATCTACAAAGATGTCGATGAAGAGATCGCTCTCGGTAGGATAAGAAAAAGAGGAAATAACTTAGAAATGTTTGAAAATATCGAGTCTCTGACAGAGACTAGAAAAAAAATGATCATGGTTTCTAAAGACTGGTACATCATTAATGCAAAGGATACTCCGGATGAGGTCGCAGATCGCCTGCAGACCATCATTCCGAAATGAATGCCCGATAAGTCAACACTTGCTGACCTTCAATGTCTTACGGACCAAAGCTACTATCTCCGAACCATTGGCCGAATATCCATCTGCTCCGATCTCGTCCGCCCACTGTTGACTGCAAGGCGCACCGCCGATCAATACTTTGGCCTTAAGATCCTCATTCCTGACACACTCGACGAGTTCTTTTTGAGCGACCAATGTCGTTGTCATAAGAGCCGATGCCCCGATCGCGATAGCATCTGTCTTCTTTGCTTTCTCAATGAATTCATCGGTCGTCTGGTCAGAACCGATATCGATGACATTGTACCCTGCACCGCGAAGCATGGCACAGCAGACATCCTTTCCGATTTCATGTATGTCTCCCCTGACGGACCCCATTATTATGTTGCCCATTGAAGATGTCTCACCAGCCTCCATGTGTGGCTCTAAGATACCGATGGCCAATTCCATGGCCTTGGAGGCGGCGACCACTTGAGGAAGGAATAACTTAGCCTCATTGAACTGCTTACCGATCGTTTCCATTCCTGCACCCAGGCCGTCCCTGATTATCTCTACAGGAGGAATGTTCATTCTGATAGCTTCGTTGACTGCATCTTCAGTCAATTTCATGTTCCAAGTTTCAACTGACCTGACCAAATCTGCCATTACATCTGCCTTATTCCTCATCACTCCTCCGCCCAACGGCTCAAAAGCACAATGACTGCTCATCTGCTGCATGTTCATACTCTTACAATTCATCGAAGTCACCTCTCTCAATTTATTTTCCATCCCGAGATCTAATTTTGTCATGATCGGATATGCACCCAATTCGTGATTGATTAGACGAATGTCTAATACTATATATATATTTTTGAGTAAATGTCAAAAATTGTTGATTATTTTAGTTAATACCTCGTAAAAAATTAACATAATATATACATATGTACAGTAAGAAATCAAAAAATCCAACGACTGATTTTCAAAACAGGACCGAGTTACAATATATTCGTAGCAGGCGAATTGTATATAATGGAGGAAGACTTGGATAGGCCTATACAGAGTTGACTCTACATGGCCAAGGCAAAATTAGAGCTTATACCAGTTGAAGATATCAAAGTAAGCAAAGGAATGACTGTCGACGATATGCTGAAAGCAATGGGGCACGCAGGCGGATTCACAGCCCAAAAACTTGCTGATGCAACAGATATCGCTGAATCGATGATTAAACAAAAGGATTGTTTGAAGATACTTTCATTCCCTGCATGCATTATGGCTACAGGTACTCGCGGCGTGATCGTTGACATGGTGAAAAACCACATGGTCGATCTTATCATCACAACGTGCGGGACTCTCGATCACGACCTGTCTAGAACCTTCGCCAACTATTACAAAGGCGACTTTATGATGGATGACGCAATGCTGAGAGATGAATACGAGATAAGTAGACTTGGAAATGTCCTTGTACCTGATTCTTGTTATGGGTTGGTCCTTGAAGATAACCTTCTGCCGATGTTCGATGAGATATTCAAAGACACTACTTCACTCACGACCCATGAGATCATCGATCAGGTCGGATCAAGACTCAATAACGAAGACAGTCTGCTGTATCAGTGTCACAAGAACAAGATACCAATTGTTGTCCCTGGTATAACCGACGGATCGTTCGGATGCCAATTATGGATGTATTATCAATTCCACAGAAAACTTAGAATCGATCTCTTCGGCGACGAACAAATGCTGAGCGAGATGACCAATGAAGCAAAGAACACCGGAGCGATCATAATCGGTGGTGGCATTTCCAAACATCACGTAATCTGGTGGAATCAATTCCGTGGCGGACTTGATTACTGCATTTACCTAACCACAGCAGAGGAATATGATGGTTCCTTGTCAGGAGCACGCATAAGGGAAGCGGTCTCTTGGGGCAAAGTAAAAGAAGATGCTAAGAAGATGACCGTAGAGGGAGATGCAACAATAACTCTCCCGCTGATATATGCAGGACTGGCCAACAGACTCCTGTAAGGGAAATTCATATGGCGAAGAGGATCTTAGCTCTCCCCGGTGACGGAGCCGGACCAGAATTGATATCGTCTGCAACATCGGTGATCGGTGCTGCAACGCAGGAAGTAGACATAGTCTTCGGAGATATCGGAACAGCTGCGTACAAAAAAACAGAACGTTACCTCCCTCAGGAAACCATGGACCTTGCTGTTGAGTCTGATGCTATCATCGCCGGAGAAGTAACGAAAAGACCTAACGATATCAGGTATCGCGACCCGTTAAAGGTCCTCAAGAAACAACTTAATCTTTATGCCATCATGAGAAAATTCTATCCACTTTGCGACCGCATAGGAACGAAGGGCGTAGACCTCATGATCATGACAGGCAATCCTGATTCCTTGCTGAATATCATTGAAAAGGAAAATCTGGACGGTGTGGTCGCTGAAAAATTCATTTCCAGTGATAATTGCAAAAATCTTTTCAAACTGACAATGAAGATGGCAGAGATCAAAGGCAGACACAATATAATGTGTGCACACATGTCAGAAATGTTCCCTTTCTCAGATGGGATGTTCGTAGACCTCTTTTACAAGGAATTGGCAGCATCAGAATTCATATTGAACGATGAACATGTAGACAGCATAGCATCGAAATTGATTTTAGATCCAGCATCTTTGGATGTACTGGTCTGCACAGATATCTATGGAACCACTCTTGCAGGTATCGCCGCAGGACTCGTTGGCGGTGCACACCTCACACCTGTGGGCAGCATAGGTAACACCCAGGGAATGTTCGAACCGATGCGCAGACCTGCACTCGATACGGTCGGTGGTATTGTCAATCCGACATCGGCCATTCTTTCAGGGGCCATGGCCATGGATCAGATAGGTATGCCGCGCATAGGTGAGAATATTAGGATCGCGGTAAGGACTGTCTACAAAAATGGTGATGTAACACCAGATGTAGGCGGAAAATCAACCGCCAAAGAATTTACCGATAGCGTGATCAAGGTTCTGAAGAATAATTCTTGACCTATCAAATAGAAAACATTATTTAGGGAAAGACCTAACGGCGTTTTAATGAAATGGAAGCAGGCATGCAAGACAGCAGCAGTGATCCATCAGGTGATCGTGATTGATACAACCTGAATTATACATATGTGTGCTTTTTATTCCTGCGGTCATCGGCGCCGCGATTTCTTTGATACCTTCAAAATCAAAGATCGTTAAAACTTTAAGCATGATATTCTGCGCCATCTCTTGTATCGCAGGTATAGCTGCATTCTTCGTAGCCAGCGAGCTTTCCTCTACCATTTACGTATTCAAACTGCAATCTCTTCTCGGAGTGTACAGCATTCAGTTCGATCAACTTTCTGCTTTGACCATTAGCTTCTCATCTTTGGTATATTTAATGGTCCTCATACACATGTGGAGATCTGGAACATCATACACCAACAAAATGTTCGGATTGGTCTGTATACTTTTCATTGCCTGTTCTGTAGCCATGTGCGCGAACAGCATCATACTCCTGATGATATCCTGGGAATTAGTCACTCTGACAACCTTCCTCATGACCAAAGGAGCAGATGAGAATTTCAGATGGAAATACTTCGTCATCACTCATTTCGGTGGACTCATTATAATGTCCGTATTTGCTGCAATGTGGTACGTATCTGGAACCGAAATACTATCAGATATGAGCATAGGACCTCTTGTAGGTTCCATGACCTCCGCCGTCATGATACTTTTACTCTTCATAGGATTCGGTACAAAACTGGGACTCATGCCTTTCCATGCATGGATGCCAGATCTATACAATTCCGCGCCAGTGCATTCGGTCGCATTCCTTTCTACAGTCTGCTCCAATGTCGCCATACTGCTTCTGATCAAGAGCTCGTTCCTTTGGATAGGGATACCAGATAACATCACGATGATGTTCATGATACTCCTTCTTGCTTCGGTAGGTGCCATATGGGGGGCAATGGAATCACTCATACAAACAGAACCAAGACGCATACTGGCATATTCAAGTATGGAAAATATGTCCATGGTCATCCTTTGTCTTTCCATGGGAATGATATTCGCAGTAACCGACTTCGACAAGAATCTCCTTCCATTGATACTCGTTGCGGCGATACTGCATACGATCAACCACTCTTTCTTCAAATCATTGATGTTGCTGAATGTGGGCACCATAGAAAATTCGACCGGAGAACACTCCATCAACCGTATGGGCGGACTTGCAAAATTCATGCCGTTGCTTTCAGTGTTCGCACTTGTAGGTACCCTTTCGATGGCCGCCATACCTCCTCTTAACGGATTCGTAAGCGAATGGCTAATGATCAAGACCGTCGTAACTGCAGGAACAGGCGAATCGATATTGAATATCGTACTGCCGCTCATAATAGCAGTACTTGGTGTTTGTGGAACTATGGCCGCAGTATCATATGCCAGACTTTATGGTTTTATATTCCTGGGACGCCCCCGTTCTGAAAGTATGAAGAACGCGAAAAAAATGGACAAGGTCACGGCCCTTCCTCTGTTCATCTTGTCTGGTGCATGCATATTACTAGGTGTATTCGCAATGCCTGTCATATACGCTATAATAAACAGCATCTGTAGCACATTGGGTATAGAATATACCACAGGCAGTATTGTATCAGATGCGCTCAAACCAATAATGATCGCGGTGATACTTGCATCGATATGCATAATCCTATACCTATCGTTCAGATTACTGAAGAAAAATAAGAGAAAAACACCAACATGGGATTGCGGTATAGAACTTGACCAAAACATGCAATACTCCTCCGAAGGATTCACCCAGCCTCTCGTAAAAGTATTTCATCCGATATATGGCGACGAGAGCGAGATAAAAGATGTCATTGGAGGAATGGATACATTCAAGATCAGCTTCTTAGAGCCTTTCTCATACTACATACTCAGACCGATAGGAAGATCCGTAGAATGGCTTTCCCTCAAGGTCGGAAAGATACAGACCGGTAACATCCAATCATATCTGGCATATCTAATGATCACTCTTCTCATAATTCTATTGGGGGTCAGATTCTTTTGATGGAATTCATTGTTACAGCTTTGCAGGCGATATTCCTCATCGCAATATCCCCGCTGATAACGGGAATTATAAGGAAATTCAAAGCCTGGATGCAACACCGCGAAGGGTCTGATATATTCCAGCCATACAGGGACCTCATTAAATTGTTCAAAAAAGATGAGACCATCTCTGAAAGTACGACTTGGTTGTTCCGTTTCATACCTTACATCTGCTTCTCAGCTATGACATTTTTGGCATTCATGGTCCCTGTATTCTTTGTAGAGATATTGGCACCATTTGATGACCTAATAACCATGGTATACCTTTTCACAATGTACAGATTCTGCATGGTCTTGGGAGGGCTGGAAGGAGGCTCTGTATTCGGAGGAATGGGAAGTAGCAGGGAAATGATGATGTCCGTACTTATCGAACCGGCACTTTTACTTTCTCTGATGACCGTATGCGTCCTCAGTGGGGCTGGTACCGATATAAGCAACGTACCAACACTTCTGATGTCTATGGGGATTTTAGCATTCTGCCCGGCACTTTTACTCGCCGCTGCATCTTTCATAATAACCCTTGCTGCAGAGAATGCAAGGATCCCGTTCGATAACCCCGCAACACATCTCGAACTTACAATGGTGCATGAAGGAATGCTCCTTGAATATTCGGGAAGGAGCCTGGCACTTATGGAACTCTCTTCGATGATGAGGCTCACAATATTCATGACAATGTTGGGTACCCTGTTCCTGCCTTGGGGCATATCTATAACCACACAACCACTGGACCTTGTTGTAGGTCTTGTCACAATAGTGGCCAAACTTGTGATATTCTCATTTGCATTGGCCCTACTGGAATGCTCTTCGACCAAATTCAGACTGTTCAAAGCACCGAACCTTCTGACAGCATCGTTCGTAATTGCGTTGCTGGCAATAATTTCGCTGTATATACTGTGAGGGAAAAAAATGGATCCGACACTCTACGAGAATCTTATCGATATCTGTGCAATATGCATGCTTGTAATATCGGTCATGGCAATAGCATCCACGCACATGAAGAAACTTGTACAGTTCTTCGCTGTCCACTCTCTTTTCCTATCCATATTGGCATTCGTTGTCGCATACTATACTGGAAACTATCACATCTACATCATATTCGTACTGACACTTGTACTGAAGGTATTCCTTATCCCAAAATTCCTTGACTACACAATAGAAAAGATAAACATGGAAAAGGAAGTGAAATCCCAGATCGGCATTCCGGGAAGCCTACTGGTATGTTTGGTTCTGGTATTTATCGGATATCTTGTAGCCGATCCCATGCTAGACTCCCTTTCAACAGTTGGAAGAAATTGCTTTGCCATATCACTGTCAATAATCTTCATTGGAATGTTCATGATGGTTTCCCGCAGAAATGCACTTACAGAATCGATTGGACTTCTGTTGATGGAGAACGGACTTTTCTTAGGAGCGATGACAATATCCTATGGTATGCCACTCATTGTCGAATTCGGAGTATTCTTCGATGTCATTATAGCGGTCGTAATAATCGGGATATTCGCATACAGGATCAATCGTACTTTCAACTCCATTGACACATCATTCATGAGGAGGCTGAAAGATTGAGCTATGAAATAGAAGCCATCCTCCTGATACCTCTACTGGCAGCGATACTATGCGGTATCGCCCCCAAAGAACGCTTCATATCATGGGTATCAATAATCCTCTCAGCAGCCGATATGATCATTACAATCGTGATATGCGGCCCTATATTCCTAGACGGGACCACCATACAATACAGTATATGGTACGTTGATGGTCTTTCAGCAATCTTCCTAATGGTAACATCCACCGTGGCATTCATGGTGTCGATGTATTCCCATGGCTATCTCGGGTTTGAAAGAGAAGAGAAAAAACTGACCATGAAGTCTGAAAAACTCTACTATCTCTGCCTGAATCTTTTTGTCGCTGCCATGCTTGCGGTGTTCACCGTCTCATCTGTAGGCATAATATGGATCATCATCGAAGCAACCACCTTGATATCGACATTCCTTGTAGGATTCTATCGTGACGAACAATCAACAGAAGCCTCCTGGAAATATCTGATAATCTGTTCTGTGGGCATAACACTCGCACTTGTGGGTATCTCGCTGGTATACGCATCCGCGGTCGGTGTGATAGGAGATGAGTCATCTGCACTCGATTGGCCTGTGCTGGTATCTGTGGCCTCTCAGTTGGATCCTGTATTATTGAAAACGGCCATGGTGATGATAATAGTTGGATTCGGCACAAAAGCAGGATTCGCACCAATGCATACCTGGTTGCCCGATGCACACAGTCAAGCACCGACACCGATAAGCGCGTTATTGTCAGCAACATTGCTGAACTGTGCACTCTTTAGCATTTTGAGATTCTACATCATCTCTGAAATTGCGATACCTGGATTTGCATCGACGCTCTTACTTATTTTCGGATTTGTATCATTATTCATTGCAGCTATGTTCATACTAAATTCCAAAGACATGAAACGCATGCTGGCATATTCAAGTATAGAACATATAGGATTGATATCTATCGGATTCGGCATCGGGACCTCTGCATCGATATTCGCAGCATTGTTCATGGTCGTGGCGCACTCTCTTACAAAGCCAATATTATTTTTCTGCGCAGGGAATATATTGCAAGAATACAAGACAAAAGACATGACTTTGATCCGCGGACTGAACAAAAATATGCCTTTTACTGCGATCATGCTGTCCATAAGTACTCTGGCAATAGTCGGTATGCCTCCATTTGCAGTGTTCATAGGTGAATTCGCATTATTATTATCAATGATGGGTGCAGGCATGTGGTTCCTTGCAATTTTGATGGTCATACTTTTGATAATCATATTTGCTGGTTTTACACTACATATATACCCTATGCTGACCGGAGAAACGGATAAAAAAACACATGACCCCAAAGGTCTGATACGCGCTGCACCGTTTGTCATTCTCACAACAGCCATTGTAATCTTTGGACTCTTTGTTCCAGAAAGTGTAACAAGTGGATTCAACATGGTGGCAGAAAACATATTCGAAGGTGTGATCTGATGGAAGATGTGGACGTCCAAATAAACGATCTTAGCAATGAGATCTACAACATGATGCTGAACGGTTTTGGACTTGTCTGCATGTACGCCACAGAAAAAGAAAGTGAACAACGCTCGATACAGACCATTCTCAGAAAAGGAGGAAATGTTGTACATATGACGACAATCCTAAAATCTGATAGCTATTCTGCTTTATCTCTTGGTATCCCTCAGATCAGACCATATGAACGTGAGATGCAAGAGATGAGCGGACTCGACCCCATAGGCCTTAAAAACCATCACGGACCTCAGAGACTCCAATGGGGTTACGTGAATGCACATCCTCTCCAAAAAGAACCGCTTCCAAATGAAAGATGTGCCTGTCCGATACCTGGTAACAGAATGTCTGGGGACGGTGTGTTCGAAATACCCGTCGGACCGGTCCATGCGGGAATAATAGAACCTGGACACTTTAGATTCTCGGTCGCTGGAGAACCTATATTGAAAATGAGGACCCATCTAGGATACACATATCGCGGTATCGAAAAACTGATGGAATCCTCGGCATCAGTGGATCGCACCAGAATGGTAGAACGGGTTTCCGGAGACACCTGTGTCGCCAACGCTTTGGCATATGCACATGCCATGGAAGGCGATGCAGAGATCCCCTACCGCGCAAAACTTTTAAGGACCATATTCGCAGAACTTGAAAGGATATATTGTCATTTCGGAGATATCGGAGGAATGGCCTTGGATACTGGATTCTCGGTACCTGCTGCGTATGGTGCAGGACTGAAGGAAAAGGTCCTAAGACTTAACGAACACATCGGCGGTCATAGATTCCTAATGGGAACAATAGTGCCCGGAGGAGTTCGCAGGGACATAACGAACGAAAGTTTAGAAGCAATAGAAAACCGTATTCTCAAAATAAGTTTTGATATAGAGGATCTCATGGATATGCTCACAAACTCTTCTTTCTTCCTGGATCGCGCTGAAACCACAGGTATACTCACTCATGATGATGCTTTGAAATATCGTGCACTTGGACCATCTGCCAGAGCGAGTGGCGTCAAGACAGATGTAAGAAAAGAGGTACCGTATGATGCCTACAAGGACATAGGCATGAGGATAATCTCCCATGATTCCGGTGATGTTTATTCCAGGTTATTGGTAAAAGCAGGAGAGATCGTTGAATCGACCAGTATAATAAACCAATGTTTGGACAAAATGGAAGATGGCCCTCTCAGAACAAAAATAAGAATAAAAGATGGATTCGGCCTTGGTCTTGTGGAAGCTCCGAGAGGAGAGCTCGTTCATGCCGTGAATATCATCAACGGAAAGATCTGGAGATACAGGATCAGAGACCCCTCGTTCATAAACTGGCTTGCACTTGAGATCTCATTACCAGGAAACATAATTCCTGATTTCCCGCTTATAAATAAAAGCTTCAATCTTTCCTACAGCGGAAATGACCTATGAGGTTACCATGTACAGAAAAAGCATTGCTAACATGATATCGAATACAAAACCGTGCGAATCATATCAGATAATGGAAAGCAAGAGGTTAGATATGCCTATGCCTGATGATCTGTGCGATTTGTGCGGAAACTGTGCAAAAGCCTGTTCTGGACGCGCGATCAATGTATCTGACAGATGGTCTGTGGATCTTGGTAAATGCGTATTCTGTCGTGACTGTTATGACGTATGTGAACACATTGTTGCCAACCCCGCTCCCCATTATGCACTTAAAAGAGAGGACCTTATTTTCTTTGCGAAAGAAGAAAAGGATGTTGAAGGCCGTTTGAGCGCAGAAAAAACATGTGGCCTAAAGAATTCGGTCGCTATCAGAGAATTAGATACCGGTTCATGTAATGCATGTGAAAATGAAGCGAATGCCATGAGTAACAAATATTATGACATGGCACGTTTCGGTATTGAGATTAAACCCTCACCCAGGCATGCAGATGCCCTCCTTGTCACAGGACCGATGACGCGTAATATGTTGATAGCTGCAAAAAAAACATATGATGCTGTCCCTGAGAACAAACTTGTGATCGCTTGCGGAACGTGCGCTATATCAGGTGGTCTTTTTGTTGAGGGGGATGTTATTGGAAAAGGAATAAATGACACACTACCTGTAGACATCTATGTGGTCGGTTGTCCTCCAACGCCTAATGGCATCATCGTAACACTTATCAAAGCATTAGGGCTTCGTCATTGAACAACAATAACTGTGCATTTTGCGTTACGAACAACAGCGTCAGACACACTACCAAGAACCGCTCTATCGAAGAATGTTTTATCCGAACGTCCTACCACTATGGCATCACATTCAAACCTCTCCGCAGCCTCCAATATTCCTTTTGCCGGAAATCCAGACCCCATAACGACTTGAACATCTGCACCGCGGTCTCTCGCAACTTTCTCAGCATCACTGAGAAATTCTTCAACCTTTGCAACTTCATTGTCATGGTCTAACTTGTCTTTGGACGCTATATCGGAGAAAATGTAGAGCTTTGTCTTATAAACCATCGAATAACCGATGGCGTATTCCAAAGCCTTTTTCGTATGTTCCATTCCATCATATGCTACCAATACTGACATGCAAACAACTCCGGCCGGGACCGATACTCAGTCCATTATATCACAGTATTTACCAATTTCTAATAGCTAAAAAATTAATCTCACAAAAAAAGACCTATTTGATGATTAATATAATATTTTGTAACTCTGGTAGACAATATTGAATGAAGAATGTTTTAGAAAGAGAACAATTTATTTGGATCTCGTTTGCATTAAAACTGAAAAAACAACTTTCATTTTATCTCACATAAGACAACATCCGCTACAATCGCCCCTGTAGCATCAACAAGATCTTTCGAACCCAAGCATATGGTACATCCTATCCTTCCACCACTTACGTAAACCTTATCATGATTAAAAACAGAACAATCTATTACGATCTTACAAGCTTTTTTTATACCTAGCGGACTACACCCCCCACGAACATAGCCTGTAATCTTATTGATATCCTTTACGGGAATCAACTCGATGAATTTTTCATCCAATGCTTTCGCAACCTTTTTAAGATCCACTTCAGAATTTGCAGGCACTACGATTACACAGTATTTCTCACTCTTTCCTTGGCCCACCAATGTCTTATATGTAACTTCTGTAGGTATCCCCGAAATCTCAGAAGCATGTATTGCGTCGATGAATTCTCCGCATTCATATAGAATTACACTGTATTCGACATGTTGCTGATCCAGTATTCTCATTGCGTTGGTCTTTTGTTCACTCATTAAAAGTAAAATGTATCTCAAATATAAAATATTAAAATCGAAGATGAAACATATTCAATAATAAAAAATCTCAAAACTATATCAATAAATCTTGATCGCTATGTTCAAACAAATTATAAGAACATCTTCCTTGCAAGTTCCAGATCTTTCTGTGTGTTCACATTCACAGCGAATTCCTTACTATCTGTCTGATAAAAAGATTCCATGAGATAATCCCCATCAAGGGTCTTCTGCCTATCCATTATAGATATACCTGAAACCGCCCAATTTTCACCATACCTGCTCATTACGAACGAGGGTTTTATTCCTAAACTTTGAACAATTCTACAGCTCACCAATGCAATGAATGATTCCATCTTTACCGGATCAAATGATCCAATAAATGCGTCTAACATAGGCGTGGATATCAACGGTATGTCGGAAGGACATGTCAGAACGAAATCTCCTCCCATATGAGAGAACGATTGATGAAGATCGTCCATAAAACTCTCCCCTGATGTCCTAATTGTCTCTATTCCCAACGTTTTAAGAAACTTTTCTGTCTCAAGAGTGTTGTCGCTGACAGATACCAGAACCCGATCTATGTATCTTGAATTACAGAGGGCCTCTACGACCCTCTGTACTGATGGTTTGCCCCCTATGATCTGCATGGGTTTCTCTACACCGCATACACCCATGCGGGAACCTTTACCACCAGCATTAATCAAAGCTTGCATCAAAACATTCCAAGTCCAAATCCAGCTATCATCATGAAGAACAAGATGACTGCACGAGATATCTCATTGGTAGCTCCAAGAACATCCCCATTCACAAAACCGATCTTTCTATTTGCAATCTCCGCGATACCAATGCCGGCAAGAACGGAGAATACAAGACCAACCACCAACAATACAAGACACTTCCACATCATGTCTGCAGAATATATCTCAAACCCAGTGATCAGCTGACACGCCCCCCCTCCTATGAGCAGGGCCACAACCGCCAATGCAAATGCGAGAACGGATGATATGATGATGGAATTGAAATTCGTCTTGCTTACCTGCTTTGCGGCCATTCCGTTTCCGGGTTCTCCCCATGCCGCTGCCGCGACCATTGCATTCTTTATCAGCACTTCTGCAGGCCAGAACAACACCACAAGCAAAGTACCCATAGAGGTCAGCATGGATACTGTGATAAGTACCACGATCAAAGCTACACCAAATCCTCCAGCACCGATGGCTGTATCTTTGAGCGCCTTGACGCGTTTCTCTCTATCTCCGGTAGCAACCAACGCGTCACCGAAATCGACGAGACCATCGAAATGCAGGAATTTGCTTACAATATAGACTGTTGCCAGCATCATAACAGATACAACAAATGCGTTGAATCCTATGCCCCAAAGTATAAGGCCCACGATGGCGGCAAAAAGGCCCACAAAAAGTCCTGCGATAGGGGCCAACCAGAAATTATTATCCATCGAATCGACATCGTGTTCATTGACATCTACTCTGATGATCGTGAAAAATGATATCATTGCCTTTAAAGAGCCGAATATGGGTCCTATTGACTTCTTACTGCTGCTCTTCTTCTTTTCACTATCATTCGATTCAGATTTTTCCTCTTTATCATCACTAGTTGACGGTGGAACTGTTTTAACAGTATCCTCACTACTTTCTTTACTTTTACCACCGACAACTACTTTTGGTGTACCCAAGGGTAAGCTTCCTTTAGTATCAACAACATCTTCTGGTTGATTATCTTCAATCATAGTAAACACCGTGGAATCACATTTTTTGTATTATAATATTCTTAATTTTGGACAGAACACAATAAAGAACTCTTATCGAATAGATCTGTGTATATTGATGACATTATACCACCGATAAGACCGCATATCATATCGTCCATGAACGGTCCTAACTTTCCAATTATACCTGGTTTGTACCTATCGAAACGATGGAACTCGAATATCCCGCGAGTTCCAGCTATATATTGAGCTATCTGCATGCCGATTATCTCGTCTGCGATCAGATGGATCGGGTCCGTCTTGAACATTCCCCTGGGCATCGAACATATGCAATCCTTATTTCCAAGGTCTTCCAATTCTATGGCTGCAAGTATCAAAGATGACACATTTATGTCCTGACACAAGATATCGAGCTTCTCATCGAACAGACGGCGCAACATCCTATCATCCCATTCAGGATTTGGAACATATATCTCCATCGCGGCATCCCACATACTATCACGTGTTATCCCTGACTTTGCCAATTTATCCACAAAATTCCCGACAACTGGATAATCTCCGCGCTTTACAAGATTGGATATCACTCCAGCCTTCACCGATCTGGCCATTGATATGCCCAATGGGACCCCGGTGCCTGCGAAACTCTCCTTTGCGTCCCCAACCGGTGACACGATAGCTATTGAATCAGAGGTCGTCCCTGTTTCCTTATAACCTAGGGCGTTCAGTGCCGCGGTCTTTGCTTCGATCATGGGCATCATTATGTTTATCTTTCCCTCATCGGTGAGCGAAAGAGGAGATATACCTATGATATTGATGGTTCCTCCAAGCAGTGCTTTGTACCTTTCCATTGATATTTTGAAACGTTCTTCCCAATTCTCAAGGAGGTCGCCGGCTACCACCTGGTTGCTAAGTCCTGCCGTGATCGCGGCGAATGTGTTCACTCCGCCATAATCAGATTCCGTGGTTGTGAAAACATACTTCACCTCAGCGGCCGTCATCATCCCTACCGCATCCTCGGGGAGCCCCAGTTTATCCCTTTGCTGTCTTATCAAAGCCCACGGGTCATCACAATGGAAATGGTGGGGCACTTGCATTATGAAAAGTGTATCGGTGATCGTGTGCCCTCCATTCAGAACTGCGCTGCTGAGTACCTCCATCCTCTCTGTTAGATGAACGACGGCTGTGGCGAGTTCCCCCTCTTCTACGATTTCCGTACCCCTTACATACTTCATATTATCCCTCCAATAAGACCAGAAATGAAATTCTCAAACAATAACTGCACTTGTATGCCTATTACAGCGTACAAAGGCATCATCACTATAACGACAAATAGAATGGATGTCAATTCGACAAGATGATAACACCTAGTGATATCATCGATCGTCGGCATATTTCCCTCACCCATCACATATACTCCCCTTTTCTCCATCGATATCCCCAATGCCGCGGCACAGGCGGTCATCGGATATCCGCTATTGGGGCTGGGTGTCTTTGTATGCTCCTTCTTTGCAGCCTGAAGTATCGAAGGATGGTCCTTAAAACCCATTATCTTTGCAGCTAGAACAACGAAATATGGTGATATCCTAGCAGTTAAAAATCCGAGAACATCATCGAATTTAGCTGGGAAAAATCCAAGATTTCCATACTTTTCATTCAAATAACCCCACATTGCATCCATAAGATTGGCACATCTGAACATTATCGCACCTGGAAGTCCCAAAAGACCACCGAAGAACGTGGGTGACATTGCACTGTCCACTAAATTCTCGGTCACTGTTTCACAGCATGACGACGCTATGTGCTCGGCATCCATTCCTTTCGTATTACGACTGACGATCATCTGTACCTTTGCCGCAGCCTCTTCTACTCTGCCATTGCGAAGGTCCTCTTGAATGGGGATGCAGTGTTTTCTGAAAGAGAATATCGCGAAGGTTATCTTCAAAAATGCTCCGCATAAAACTATCCAAACTATCTCACTGAGCGTGAAGACTATTCCGTCTGTGATTATGAATGTTATATCGAACTTCTCAACTATGAGGCGAACTGCAGTAATGAATGTTATCGTTGAGAATAAGATGAGCAAAAACACAAACATGTAAGAAAAGAACCCCCATAACTTGGCTGTCTTGCCCCTGTTCTTTATGTGTGAATCTATCCATCCCAGTATATTCCCTAACCATCTCAAAGGATGTATCGAGTTCGGAAGTTCTCCTATGAAACGATCTATGAGGAGAGCGACCAATATTATCAATATCGCATCTACCCAGACCTGCATATTAAGACCTCAGCTCTTTCAATGATTTTTCAACCGCTTTCACAAATATCTCATTCCTTTCACGGTCTTTGACACTATATCTGACATACCATTCAAAATATGAACCAAATGAAGCACAATCTCTGACCATGACCTTGTTCTTGAGCATAATTTCCTTGAATTTTGAACATTTTACGCCAAGTGGTCTCAGGGAATTGAAATAAAAGAATGAATCAGAAACATTACCTGCGGGGAATCCGAGATCGTTGAGCTCCCTATTCATTATTTTGGATTCGACACCCATCATTAAAGCTGCTTTGTGAACATAATCCATTCTTTCTCCGATGAGGACATTTGCCACGGTTTGTTCCACTTGTCCAACATTCCACGTCATTCTGACCTTTTCCATCTCAGAAACGAGAGGCTCCGATGCGAACCCGAATCCGATCCTTATGCCTGGTATGGCAAAGGACTTCGTCAAAGAACCTGCAACAACAAGATTATCGTATTCTTTTACCAGTCTGGAACATGTAACATCCTTATAATTGGGAAGCAATTCCAGAAGTGTTTCATCCAAGAATACAAGGACATTATTATCAGAACACTCTTTTATTATGCTGACGATCTTGTCCTTGGATTCAACACGTCCAGTCGGATTATTTGGATTGCATATGTAAACGGCTTTGGCACCATCATTTATACCGTCTGTCAATTTTTGACGGTCCATATAGAAATCATCCTCTTCGCGAAGATCGTTCCACCATATCTTTGCACCGACTATCTTGCATTGCTGTGCATATTCTGCAAAAGATGGTCTGCCTAGTATGACGATATCGCCTGGAGTAAGAAAAGTGTTGGGGAAATTACGTATTATATCTGAAGATCCAGCACCGATCATGACATTATGGTCGCTGACACCGAAGGTGCGTGAAATCGTGGATTTTAACTCTGCACATGAATCATCGGGATAATGACCTATATCTTCCACAGCGGACATCATTATTTCGCCTATATCCTCAGGTGGACCGAAAGGATTTAGGTTATGACTGTAGTCCTCTATATCATTGAGTTTCCAGGCCTGTCCTCCATGAACGGTCTTTGGCAATTGCGCCAACGTCCCCCTTGCCCTTATTGCCCCGTTTCTCATGTTATCCCCTTAACGCTGAAAGTTACCGAGATATACCCTATTGAATATACAAACATTTAGTAAAATAAAATCAGCCTAAATGCATATGTTTGTATTGCTGGCTATTGTTGGATGTAACTGGTGGTTATATCATCCAATATTTGATAGATAACGATAAAAGTATATTATCAACAATTATCATTCCTAAAACATGGCAATATTATCGGACAAAGACATATTGAAAGGAATGGAATCCGGATATCTCGGAATAAGCAACTACCATGAAAGAGGACTTACACCTAACGGATACGATCTAAGGATCGCAGAGATATCGATAAGAGGGGACCTTTCAATAAAAAAAGAAGGTACTGTGAAAATACCTCCCAGAACAATGTTCTATGTTTCAACGATCGAAAGAGTCAAAATGCCAACTGATTGCTGTGCCCAGCTATGGATGAGGACCACATGGATAAGAAAGGGATGCATAGGCGCATTCGGAAAGATCGATGCTGGATTCGAGGGCACTCTGACATTAGGAGCATACAATGCCACAGATGATTTTGTTGAGATCCCCATCGGTGAAAGATTCTGTCAGATGATATTCGAAACACTTACTACCGCCTCGGAGAAGGATTACTCGGAGAGAAGCGGACATTACCAAGGACAGACAGGAATTACACTTAACCCTGTGAATAAAAAATGATCAGCCGCGAATGATGTCTAGAACATAGACACTCATGGTCGGTGAATAGGTCTTAAGCTCAGAAACTCTTTCAACTTCCATTTTCAATCCGTGGTGTTCCATACGATGTGCCAGACCTTCCTTGAAAGATTCGAAATCTACACGTTCTATTATCTTGTATAGATGCACCGTACCTCCTATCTTGGTTTTCATCAGAGCATACTGAAGGAACTGATCGGCCATCTGAGGGAGATTCATTATCACACGGTCCGCATCTGGAAGTGTCATTATGACCTCTTTCGCATCCCCTGTTATCGGCATTAGGTTTGATATGTGATTCAGATCGGCATTCATTTTTGCAAAATGCTCTGCCTCAGGATTGAGGTCTATCGAATAAACCACACCTGGCTTTGCCGTCCTGCATATCACGGTCCCGAACGGTGCGACCCCTGCGAACATGTCTATTATTGTCTCTCCCTCTTTCACAAGAGATGCTATCCTCGATCTTTCCGTACAAAGCCTGGGATTAAAATAAACTTTAGCGGGATCTGTTATCATTCTGACCCCAAATTCCCTGTGCATTGTTTCTGATGTTCCAATACCAGCTATCTGTTCCAGATCTCTGATCCTGAAATCCCCCTTTACACCATGATCCAACATAACGACCCTAATATTCGGCGTAACCGATATCAGAGCTTTTCCTATCTCACATTTGTGATCCATGAGATCATCGGTCAATTTGACTAAAAGAACGTCTCCGATGACATCGTGTGAATTTGGAAGCTGCTCTTTCAACTCATCTGGAATATCAAGAATCTCTCTATAATCTGTCTCATGACGTTCCTGTATCTTCAATTCTGCTTCCACTACCGGAAAATCACCATAGGATCCCGAAAGGATAGGTATCAAAAGACAGTCGCCATCTGGACATATCTTAACATCCAGATTCAAGAGCCCCTTCTCTCTGAGAACAGACCTGACAGATTCTCCGTCCATCTTCGGCACGCGTATGCATCTTACAGTCTGACTCATCTTGATGCCTCGGATCATTCATCCTTTATGATCTCTTTAGGTGCACCGGCGAAATCAACAAGTGCATAGGATTCCATGAAATGGAGATTTCCAGGAAGGACCAGAGTATGTAATGGTGATCCAAGGTCCATTTTTAAAAGATCTTGCGGATATCCAGCAAATATCTTTTCATTTGTGGATCCTACCTGACATGCAACACATAGAAGGGTCTTTTCTGTTATCAGGCCTTCTTTCCATTTCTTCTCTCCTTCTATGAGCCATTCTATTGCCTGATGAGCTGTCATATATCTCAACTCATCAGCACGTATATCGAGAAGTATCATTGTGTGGAGTCCTCTGTCATGATTCTCCTTGATATGGTCATATGGTGATTTCGGTTGATAGTTCATCTCCAAAAAGGGTAACGTAACGGTTCTTCCGAATTTATACGGCTGAAGTCCCAGTGAGGTTGGACACGCCCCGAATATCGATACACCGTGGAATACCTTGACCGGAATTCCTTCTTCAGAAGCTTGTATCCTTAGGTCCACATGAGTTGTTGCCAACATTGTGTCTCCGGCTGTGACGAACCCAACCCTCATCTTCCTTGCATCTGCAAGAATATCCTCTGATTCCTCTACCTGTGATCTGTAGACGACGTTGATCTTCTTACCTAAGACCTCTTCAAGCGCCTTAACGTCTGTGCCTATTAGTGTGGACGTGTAGAATTCAGCGTATATCTTGTCGCATTCTTTGAGCGCATTGAGGGCTTTTACTGTCATACCATCGATACCTGAAAGGCCCAAACCTGCAAAAACGAGTTCAGATGTCATCGGCTCATTATTGACATCATACAATTAAACGATTCGGTAAAGAAAAGATTGATGGTCCGGGTCTCCCCGGACCAATGAAAAGTTTACTTGTTAAGGGTCACAAGAGCATCGACTGCCCAACAGCCCTTGCCCTCCTTCCCTACTATGACTGGGTTGATCTCGAGTTCGTGGATCTCTGGATTCTCTTCAGCTATCGCGACGAGTCTCTTGATCATATCCTTCATAGCATCTATGTCGGCAACTGGTAGTCCTCTGGCACCAGACATGAGCCTGTATGCCTTTGTGGACGTTATCATGTCGTCGAGCTGTTCCTCGGACATCGGAACATGCACCTGTGCGATCTCCCTGAGGATCTCAACATAGATACCTCCCAATCCGAACGAAACGACCGGACCGAACTGTGGGTCGCGGATCATGGAGAGGATTACCTCCTGACCAAAGACCATCTGCTGTATGGAAACTCCGTCGAGCCTCGATGTGGGTTTCGCCTTTCTGCAATTTGTCATGATCTTATTGAACGCCTCCGCGGCCTCCTCTGGTGTCTCCACTCCGACAACCACACCTCCGACATCTGTCTTGTGTGCGATGTCTGGAGAAAGGATCTTCATGACCACTGGGTATCCGATCTTATTGCATGCAGTGACGGCTTCTTCCGAGGATTTGACCGTAGCCTCGCCTGGAACGGGCATTCCGTATGCCTTGAATATCTTCTTACCCTCTGACTCTGAAAGTCCATGCCTTCCTTCTGCAAAGGCAGCATCGATTATCTCCTTGGTCTTCTTCCTTCCGTCGACCTTGGGGACATCGAGGGCCGTTCTCTTCTGTTCCTCCTTAAGCGTGTATTTTCTCAGGATCGACAAAGCACGCACGGCTCTGTCGGGGGACGGATAGGATGGGATCCTTCCTGCTCTGAGGATCTTGTTAGCCTCTTCGCACTTGTTTCCTCCTGCAAAACAGCAGGTGGTGGGTATCGGGATGTCATCTCTCATTTCAACAAGGATCTTGGCAATGTTGTTGAGGTCCGCTGTATCAAGAGGCGATCCCATGACGACGAGCCCACCGACCGATGGGTCCTTTATCACTGCCTCTATCGCGCCCTTGAAGTATTCGGCCTTTGCATCTCCCCTTACATCAATTGGATTGGTGAGTCCTGCGATAGTGGGAACCGCCTTCTTTATTGCCTCGATGGTCTCCGGTGCAAGTTTTGCCGCTTCTATATACGGAGCATCGAATGCTGCGTCTGCGGACATGACCCCAAGTCCACCGGCATTCGTTATGATCGCGATACCGTTCTTCTTCATAGGGCTGCATGTGCTGAAAACCTGCAACGCATCGCAGAATTCATCAAGATCCATTGCTCTGTGTATGTTGAGTTTCTTGAAGATCACGTTGTTCACTGCATCGGAACCTGCAAGGGAACCTGTGTGTGAGGACGCCGCCTTCGAGCCAGCCTCGGTCTTTCCTGACTTGAACATCACTATTGGCTTCTTCTGAGGCATTCCCTCCACAGCCTTTATGAACTGATCGCCTCTGGATATTCCTTCGAGGTACATTCCGATGACCTTCGTTTCTGAGTCATTGGCAATTATGGAGAGCATGTCTGCTTCATCCATATCGCTCTTGTTTCCAAAGGTAACGAACTTAGAAAGCCCCAATCCACTGAGACGGAACCAATCAAGAATAGATGATCCAACAGCTCCGGATTGTGAGAATATCGCCACATTACCAACGGCAGGACGAATATGTGTGAATGTTGTGTTGACACCGGCCTTGGGATTCATCAGACCGAAACTGTTGGGCCCAAGGATCCTCACATTTGCTTTCTTGGCAGCTGCAAGCAACTCCATCTCAAGCTCTGCACCGGCTGGACCTTCCTCCTTGAATCCTGCCGTCAAGATCGATGCGACCTTTATTCCCGCTTTGCCGAGATTCTCCATCTCAGCTATCACCTGTGTATTCTTGACCGCCATGACGGCAAGGTCCACGGGTGCTCCGATATCAAGGACGGACGGATAGGCCTTATATCCCTGTATCTCCCCACCCTTGGGGTTAACGGGATATAATTTTCCCTTAAATCCTGCGTCGATCATGTTCTTTACGAGCATACCGCCTAATTTCGTAGTATCCGAGGAAGCACCAATTATGGCTACCGAATCGGGGGATAAGAAGTTCTTCATGAATAGGGGGAATGAAAATGTGTTTAATAAACTTAACTGTGTCGAAAATCATTTTTAACGAATTTCATAAATATATCTACGAATATCGTATTTTTAACTATTTAATTCCTCGAAATTCGATAAAATTCGACAATAAATAGATTTTTTTTGCCTATATAGCAATTTACGACTTTTAAATACGTCAATTGTCGTAACTATATTAATTGAGAATGTTTGTGTATTTTTTTAAATACTAGATGCATATTGCATACCGCTGAATCGGTCAAGGGACGCGATTTCATGAACGCCATAGACACGATACAGCACAAAGCGATCCTATCCCTATTTATTAGGGCTCTTGCGGTAGCAACGATGAGTCATCGTAGCCATGACCGGAAGCCAACGTAGGATCCGACACACACTCCCGGCGTCAGTCAGTATCTAGAGACCGATGTCATCATCGGACCATGAAAGGATTTGTTAGCGCCCGGGAGACAATTTCATCCCCCGAGCAATTTGTTTTATGAATACCTCCACATGATGATACCATCGATCTGTAGCTTTTTATCGATCCAATAATTGAACAACGGTATTTCTTCAAATGGCATTTTTTAATTATATTTCATCATAAATAAAGACAAATTTTCCTCAGCCACTCCTCTGCTTCACTTTGTTGTGAAAATTTAGATTCCAATGCAGCAAAATCAACACCATGCCCTTTTCCTGTAGGGTCGAATCCAATTATTATATGACACAACTCATGATATAAACAATAGTCCAAAACGAAATCTGGAATCATATCCGTGTCAAGCTGTTTTGATATTGTGATCACTTTCATTAAAACCGAACATGTACCTACCTTGCGTACTGACGGTTCCTTTGTCCACGAAAGACATAATGTGGGGTCTTCTTTCACAAGTCCTATTCCAATGAGTCTTTTATATGAATCTGTGAGGTCCTTGAATTCTCCCTGATGTGACCTCATTATATTCCTACTTCTTCTGATGTATACCGATTGTTTTGACTCGGCAAACCCTGGCGCCGTGACCCATGCACACATCTCTTTAGAATACGAATCCTCCCCTGTACCCATTATTCTGGAAAAAATTGACATGGAAAGTCCCTTTATCACTTCCTCAGGAGCATCGGCCAAATAATCAGATACCTTGAATTCTGCCCATTTGTAACTTCTCTGCCAACGTACCTTGAACTCTTTAAAGGCCATGAATTCTGCCTGAACCTTATCAAATCCAAAACCACTTCCAACTTCCGTGAATATCTTATTCAATGTCTCTTCCGATACCATTTCTGTATATCTCCCAACGGCCTACACCGTATGGCTACAAGATCGGCCAAAATAGAACATTAAAATGGCCCATTACAGTTATAATACGCAAAGTTTCTTTTTATGGAATTATATGAGCCCTCTATGGAAACAGATCAGAAGGACCGTGAGATAACGGACAAGATCCTCAATGCAATAGAAAAGAAATATGGTTTCATACCGATGATCAATCAGATACTTTCCGAACGCCCGGACATGTTCATACCCGCCATAGGTCTTAGCAAAGCTATATTAGAAAATCCGAACTCATCTTTCGAACCTAAATACAGATACCTTTTGGCCATATCGGCCGCCTCAGCACTAGGATCGCAATACTGCATAGATATCCAAATAAAACATGCATTGGATGCTGGAGCCACAAAAGAAGAGATAATGGAAACTCTGATGATCGGATCATATATGACAATGTCACGCTCCCAGTCCATCGCTTTGCGTGAATATGATAAACAATTCAACATAACAAAAAAGTGATTTCCTAGGGGTTACTAAGCGTATTAAATACTTGCGAACTATTCAAAGATTGATAAGTATGGTCACGATTACGCCCGATGCAGAAAAATTCATCGACGAACTCATGGAAAAGAACGGGAAGGTCGGATATGGTATCAGGATCTACCTTTCTGGTTTCGCATGCTCTGGACCTCAGTTCGGAATGTCCTTCCAACAGCAGGCCGGAGAGAATGAGAAGGTCGACAAGTCAGCCCCGAGCTTCGAAATATATTACGACGCCGAAACAGAACAGGCGCTGAAAGATTGTGTCATCGAATTCGTAGATGACCCCAATTTCGGGACTGGTCTTAGTATCCGTAATCCCAACTTCAGCGGTTGCGCCTCATGCGGCGGCGGATGCCACTAAATACTCTTTCGGGGGATTCGGTCATCCCCCAGACAACCTTTTATTGTTTCTTTCATTAACACTTACGATGAGATACATCTCCCACCCTAGGATCGTTCCCGACAAAGTCGAAGAACGCAGATATCAATCTACCATGGCCAAGGGATGTCTGGACAACAATACCTTGATAATCTTGCCCACCGGCCTCGGAAAAACGATTGTGGCACTCTGCGTTACGGCTGATTTACTCGCAAATGGTAAAGTACTGATGCTGGCCCCGACCAAGCCCCTTGTGGAACAACATTCAGAATTCTTTTCAGAAATGCTTGTAGATACACGCATCGGCATAATGACCGGACTTATGAAACCTGATATTAGGGCTGACATAGTGAACAACAATGATGTTATCGTCTCTACTCCGCAATGTATTGCCAATGATCTAGAATCAAAAAAATATGACCTCACGCCATTCAGCCTGATAATATATGATGAGGCACACAGAGGAACCGGGAATTATTCGTACGTGACGATCGCAAAGTATTGCACTTCCAAAATAAGGTGCATAGGCCTCACTGCATCGCCCGGAAGCGATATCAAAAAGGTCGAAGAAGTGTGTGAGAACCTTTCCCTTTCCAAAATAGACATGAGGAATGATGAGGATCCAGACGTATCGCCTTATGTACATGATACTTATGTAAAAAGGATAGAAGTTAACATGCCCAAGGACCTCACAGATGTGGTGTGTATCTTTAAAGACCTTCTTAATCATTATTTCGGAGAGCTTGCATCATTGCATCTAACTGACCCGAACTGGCCGGTTTCTACCAAACATATGCTGGTGGTCGGAGAATCCCTTCAAAAAAGACTCGCAAGAGGAGAGAAAACGGCGATAATATTCAGAGGCCTGACTGTTCAGTCGATGTGTGTCAAACTCCTTCATGCAATAAATCTTGCAGAAACGCAGGGCATGACCGCTTTGAGAACATATATGAACAAACTTAACGAAGATGGCGGCCCGAATGGGTCAAAAGGCGGAAAAGAACTTGTCAGTCGCAAAGAATACACTGATGCCTGGAACATTGTAAGGGATACAAAAGTGGAACATCCAAAGATCTCCAAGGTCATGAGCCTTGTGAGTCAGATACTCAACTCCGAGAATGGTACCAAAGTGATGATATTCACACAATACAGGGATACATGCGAACTTTTGGTAGAAAAGCTATCATCCATACCAGAGGCAAAGGTTGCCAAACTCATCGGCCAATCCAATGGTGGATTAAAGCAGAAGGAACAGATCGGTGTACTAGATGATTTCAGATCTGGAAAATACAATGTCATAATATCCACATCCGTAGGGGAAGAAGGGTTGGATATAACGAGTACCAATGCAGTGATATTCTATGAGCCAGTACCTTCAGAGATAAGAACCATACAAAGACGCGGACGTACAGGAAGAAAGAACGACGGAGAGGTATTCGTCCTTGTGGCCAAGGGAACAATGGACGAAGTATTCGAAGAATCCAGCAAAAAGAAAGAGGCTCTTATGCGTTCCAGACTAGAAACCTTAAATGAAGTTTTAAAAAAGAAGAATCCTAAGCCATTCATTTCCAAAGGTCAGAGGACGATGGGCGAATTCTGATATCTGGAACACAACAGTGTAAAATATTGAGATGTGGATTCGGCCATTATGCTTTATTCTGAACTCGCAGAGCAATTCGACATCCTGGAACAAACAAGCAGTCGTTTGGAAATGACGACTCAGCTTTCGTTGTTCTTCAGGAAGGTCGATCCGAAAGAGATCAGGATAATCATTTATCTCTGTCAAGGAAAACTCCACCCTGATTTTTACGGTATAGAGCTCGGAATGTCCGACAAACTTGTATTGAAAGCGATATCATCTACCACTGGAACATCTCCTGAGAAAACGGAGAAGATGTGGATAGAACAAGGAGACTCAGGCACAGTAGCTGAGGGTCTCATAGGTATCAAAAAACAGATGACGCTATTCTCGGAGTCCCTTACACTTGAAAGAGTTGTGAAAAATCTCCTTGCGATAGAGAACGCAGACGGAAAGGACAGCCAAACAAAAAAGACAAAATATCTGGCACAATTGCTTCATGACTCTTCACCCATAGAGGCAAGATACCTCTGCCGGATAGTAACAGGAAGGATGAGGGTCGGGGCAGGGTCCATGACCCTATTGGACGCACTGGCCGAAGCCTTCGCAACAAAGAATGACCGGTCCGATATCGAGAGAGGATACAATATAACCTGTGATCTGGGACTTGTAGCAGAAAAACTTGCAATAGAAGGTTTGCAAGGCATACAGAAAATGCAGGTCACGATTGGCAATCCTATAAAGGTCATGCTAGCCGAACGTCTACCCTCGATCACACAGGTGATTGAAAAAATGGGCGGAAAATGTGCAATGGAATACAAATACGATGGGATCAGAGTGCAGGCCCACATCAGTAAAGACTCCGTAAAGCTCTATTCACGCAGACTGGAAGATCTGACATCCAACTTTCCTGACATAGCTGAGGCCTTGAGGAACCAATGCAAATGCACAGAGACCATAATAGAAGGAGAATGCGTGGCCATTGACAATAAGACCGGAGATATGCTCCCTTTCCAAACCGTTACCCACAGGCGCAAAAAACATGGCATGGAGGAAGCTATTAAGGAATTCCCTGTCAAGATATTCATGTTCGATATCATTTACGCAGACAACGCCGACATGTCTATGTATCCATATCCAGAAAGAAGAAGGATATTATCTGAATCCTTCGACCTGAAGGAACAAATCGATATGACCACCATGAAGGTCGTGAACTCTCCTGAGGAGGGGGAGGAATTCTTCAACGAAGCACTTGCCGCGAAATGCGAAGGGATAATGGCAAAATCATTGTCTGATGATTCAGTATACCGGGCAGGTTCCAGGGGATTCCTCTGGATAAAATACAAGAAAGATTATGAGGCCGCCCTAACAGATTCGTTCGACCTTGCTGTGGTCGGTGCCTTCTTCGGAATGGGAAAAAGAGCCGGAAAATATGGAGCGCTCCTCATGGCCTCATATGATGACGAGACTGGAAGATTCGGGACCGTCTGTAAATTGGGGACCGGATTTGACGACGAATTCCTGGCTAAAATGCCAGAACTTCTGGATGGATACCTTAGCAATGACAAACCCTCTTCTGTGGATGCAAAGATGATCCCGGATGTGTGGTTCGATCCCACTGTCGTATTGGAGGTAGTTGCAGCAGAGATCAGCGTGAGTCCTATACACACGGCCGCAGAAGGGATTTTCAGCAAAGATTCGGGATTGGGGTTGAGATTCCCGCGTTTCACCGGACGTATAAGGGATGATAAAGGTCCGGAACAATGCACAACTGTCCATGAGATATGCGAGATTTATGAACTTCAAGAGAAGAAGGACACACATATTTCGGAATGAAGACTGATTTCCCGCGAAACGTTTAAAATATAGATAACGTTCAGAGCATCATGCAGACCTACGTTGTCGAGAAAACCGATAAGAGCATTACAGTTGGTTTCAAGGACATCAACCTCACTATCATCGCCCCCCTCATCAAAGCGCTTGATGATGACAAGAATGTCGAGATCGCCAGGTTCATCGATAAACATCCTGAACTGTGCGACAGACAAATCTACGTTAAGGTCAAAAAAGGTAAGCCTGAAGACACACTTAAAAAAGCCTTCAAGACCATCTCCGAGTATTACTCAGACATAAACGAGTGAAACTCATATGCAGTACAGGTACTGCAGGACAGCTGAGGCCAACATCGGCATGAATTTTTACATGACGTCGATGGATGGCACCGGAGGACGTCTAAAGACCCTCCCCGAGGATTTCATCGTTACAGAGATATCTGATCCTCCGGAACCGAAAGAGAACGGTAAATTCGTGATCGCTGAGGTCACTACTAGGAATTGGGAGACGAACAGACTCATCAGACTCATGTCAAGGAACATGGGAATATCTAGAGAACGCATAGGGTTCGCAGGCACGAAGGATAAGAGGGCCATAACCACACAGTTGATGTCCTTTGAGATGCCGATCGAAAAACTCCAGGACGTGAATCTGAAAGATGTCGAGATAAAGAATGCCTATCTCGGAAAAAGGAACATCCAAATAGGCGATCTCATCGGTAATTCTTTCAAAATACGGGTAAAAGAATGCGATGCACCCCCCGAAAAGATCGAAGACACGATAACATCTGTGATTTCTGAGATCAAGAAAATGGGAGGATTTCCAAATTATTTCGGGGTTCAAAGATTTGGAGTGATACGTCCCATAACTCACATCGTTGGAGAATCACTCGTACGTGGCGATATCGAAGGAGCTGTCAGAAGATATCTCTCAGATCCGTCTGAATATGAGGAAGAGGATGTCCGCAATGCGAGGATGGAACTCGTATCAAGAAATGATTGGAAAGAACTTGTCAAAATAATGCCAGACCAACTGTCTTTCGAAAAGATGATGGTGTTTCATCTTGCCGATAACCCTGATGATTGGATAGGGGCCATAGATGTACTTCCAAAAAATCTGCAGATGATGTTCGTTCATGCCTATCAGTCCTATCTTTTCAATATGATGCTCAGCAAAAGAATGGAAATTGGACTCCCGCTCAATGTTCCAGTGGTCGGCGATGTCGTTATACCATTGGACTCCAACAAGATACCTCTGCACGAGAACCCCATCATATCCACAGAAAAGAATATAGATCTTGTAACAAGACAAGTGCGTGCCGGACGGGCATACATAACAATTTCATTGTTCGGCAGTGAGAGCCTGCTGGCAGAAGGCCAGATGGGAGATATAGAAAGGGAGATCATCAAAAAGGAGATGATCAAAGCGGAAGACTTCATAGTTCCGGGACTTAACCATTGCAGTTCAAAAGGCAGCAGAAGGGAAATAATCTGTCCCATCAAAGATATCGGATATGAGCTTAACGACGACGGTTACAGCATATCCTTCTCACTTCCAAAGGGCAATTATGCCACATGCCTCATGAGAGAATTCATGAAATCAGAGATGGAAAGATATTGATCAAAGATTTTCTTTGAAGGCCTTGGCGTGATATATCCCGATATGCATCGTTTTGACCATATCTTCGACGGTCATATCCTTGGTCACCACCGATGTGACCTTGATATCAGCGAGAACACGTTTGTCCGTCTTGGTCTTCATGACCTTATAGATATAAGCAACAAGCAACTTGGCCTCGTCTGAATCCTTAGTACCGCCTGCAACAAAGGCGCACGGGATAGGTATCACAGGATCATTCTCTAGATCATTGCAGTCTCCTTTGATTATGGCATTCATAGAGAGCGTTTCCATACGGTCGAACTCCGGCGTACCAGGAAGGATATCACCGTACTCGGACATGTTAGAAAGATACTTCAGTATGGAATTCGCCATATCCTTTTCAATATCCAAGGCAACAACGAGATCTGGATCGCTGAGAGGTAGTCCGGAAGTATATGCGCGTCTGAGAACACGCTCCGAATGTCTCTTGACTGCATCCGGAACCTTAGCTGTAACTGTTGATTTAACGACCTCTTTTGTCTTTACGTGCTGAGAAAGATTATTTGCATCCTGTTTGAGTCCCACAGAATCCATGGCCTTTACCATTATATCCTGTGATTGCTGGCTCTTATCTGTGCATTTCAGATATTGATCATACATGGACTGTACCTCATTGACGTTCTTTTTTTCCGCAAAAACCTTGGCACGTAATGAGATGGTCATTGCCGATTTATCGGAAACATACAATGTTTCAATGCTTTTTTCTGCAGCCTGCAGATTACCAGTAATAAGTTGACATGCCGTCAAATGTTTATATGCATCAGAATTCTTTGGATCTTTGATGACAGCAGATGTGAAACTGTTTATTGCAAACTCATAATTCCCCAACTTCTCTTGCATCAATCCAAGTTTAGAATATACAATGGATGTTTCTTTCCCACCGTTCAAAGCAGAATTATAACAAACCGATGCGCCGCTAAGGTCCCCCATTCTATATTTGAGATCTCCATTCGCCTCGCATATCTCAGGTAGATTTCCATTTTTCTTAATGACCTCCGATAAGAAAGCATCAGCGCTTCTAAGGTCCCCTGCTTTTTCATATATCTCCGATCTCAACAATATATATTTTGAATTCAAAGGATCCAATGTCAAAGCACGCTCGATTGACCTAGTAGATCCCTGAATATCGCCAGCTTTTAACAAAGAACGAGCTATCTGATATGAGGATTCTCCATCGGATACCTCTTTGACCTTACATTCCACCGTTGCTTGTTCTTTCTTCTTGTTCAACGTATCCTGCATTTCTAGATTCAATCTATTTGCCGAATTGACGTCCCCCACTCTGGTATAAAGGTCGATCAGGTCCGTCTTTATCATACGGTTATCAGACTGTATATTCAATATTGTCTCACAAACATTGATGGCACCCAAAATATCACCGAGTTCTGTCAATATTTCCTTTTTCTCCAAGAGCATAGGTATGGAATAAGGGTCCCTGATAACTGCATTATCAACTGTGGAGATGGCCTTTCCCTTTTCACCTCTAGAGATGTATTTTCTAGCAAGGATCCCAACAGTCTCTGCATCTTTTGGATCTATGCAAATTATCCTTTCTGATATGTTGATCAACTTATCATCCATTGATGCTGCAAGATATATGTCCCTCTCAACTTTCAGAATGTCCTTATTACCTTCATCTGCCATACATGCCAGTTTCAAAAAATATAATGCCTCTTCGAACTTTCCCATAGAAGCGAAGATCATCCCTTTTTTTACCAATGCATAAGAAGAATCTGGAGAAAGCTCTATCACTCTATTGAGAGATTCTACAGCACCATTGAGATCTCCTTTCTTTTCCTGCACAGATGAGCAGGAGATCCAGAATTCCGGTTCATTGAGATCCATAAGAACAGCTTTATTGAACGCTTCCTCTGCAGAATCTAGGTCTCCGATCTTCTCATCAGCCATCCCCTTGGAATGCCATATTATTGGATCTATTGGATCCATTGCAGCTGCAGAAGCATAAGAGGCCGAAGCTTTGAGATACTCACCAGAATGGTATTCGGCATTTCCTTTTAACTTTTTGACCTTGAGATTGTTACCGTATCTCTTCTCGTATTCATTGCATACCTCGATCGTTTCCTTATATCTGCTCTCGATGATAAGAGAACTTGCAAGGTCTATCAGATTCTTGGGACCTACATCCACATGAATGGTTGACTCAACATTGTTTCCATCTTTAACCTTGCTGGACAGTATCAGGGTCTTTGCCATCACCCCTGAAGCCTCTTCGTTCATAGGGTCTATGTTTAAGATCTTCTTGCATATCCTGACCACCCCTTCATTGTCCTTTTTGACTGAAAGTATATTCATCATCGATAACAAGGCGTCCACGTTCTCTGGTTCCGACCTGAGCACTTTTTCTATCTCTTTCTCTGCCCTGTCCATCTTACCAATGTTGATTAGGACATCGGCATACTGTATCCTACATGCGCTTTCTCCCTGATTCTTGCGCAGGACCTCGCTGGCAATATCCAAGGCCGCATTGTAGTTTCCTTTCCCGACCTGTATCTTAGAACTCAGGATATTGGTCTCCATATCGTCAGGGTATATTGTCGATATGCGCGAGACCACTTTCAAAGATTCATTGTAATTCTCCCAATCATAAAGGAGTCTGGCACATTTCTTATAAGAAGAAAGTTCGATACTTTCTGTATCTAGATATCCTACAATGCATTGGACGGCTTCATCTGTCATTCCACATGCATGGTATGTTTGGATCAGCCCCTTGACCACCATATCGGAACATGGATCGAGGGCTTCGGCATCCCTGTACAGTGCGAGCGAACGGTCGTAATTCTTATCACGAGAGTATGAGTCCGCTGCCTCGCACAGAATGTATACACAATTCGGCTTACTGGCCAGAATGCCCTCATACATCATCTGAGCTGAATGCCAATCTCTTTCATCCATCGACATCCTCGCAGATGCAAGCAAGAACTCTGGATTCTTGTCCCTGTATTCTTCAGAAGATATCATTTCACGAGTGGCATCATCTCTGCGGCCTCTGTACCAGTCATGGTAAATGTTATAGAGTTTCTCGGCCACTCCTTTTAGATCTGTGCTTCCGCAAGGTATTGGTTCCTTTCCTGACACCAGCAACTCAATGTTGCGGCGATACATCCAACCGCCAGTAGGGTCTATGATCTCAATGAGCTCATAGAACATCGCATATGTCGGATCACTGCATCTTGCACGTGTCAATTCCTTTCTCGCCTTGGAGAAATCCCCTTCTGCGATTGCAATTCTCGCACGAACACAACATATGAATGGAATGTTTCCTGTCTTGACATGGGATTCCATTTCTTTAGCCGAATCCATGTCGTTTATGCTCAAAAATATCATTGCAGCCGTGAGAGGTGGCATACAATCCTCAGGTCTGCGTTTTGAAACCAGGTCTTTTATGAGTTCTTTACGTTTAGAACATTTACGTTCATTCACAATTTGAATGGCCTTCACCAGTATATGTGAATCAACGGTACCACTGTGTTTTAGGATTATATCCAACCACTCTATGAACTGATCGTCGGTCCTCCAAGACCCAGTCTCCAATGTCTTCCAGACCCCTAACCCATATTTATCCTGGAAGACAGGCATAATTTCCATGGTTCCGTATTATTCAAACTATAAATAAACGTAGCTTTCAAAAGCATTGAATGAAACGATTATATACAATCACTAATTTACGAGTGACATTGCAATCGTAATCTAGCTGGTTAGGATTCGAGCCTTCCAAGCTCGTCGCCCGGGTTCGAATCCCGGCGATTGCACTCATCTTGTTCATCTTTGTTTCGCATGATATCAATTTTGGTTCATTAACGAATTTACAATTTCACTGATAGGGTCGTTCGAATCATCTCAATTCATTCTCAAAAATTTCAGTATATAAACAAATCAATTCATACGCCGTTGGATTATATCCATTAAATATCATTTCGTAATTGTAACGTCATCCAAAAGACAGAGTGTATCGAACACACGGTGGGAATAACCAATTAAAACATTGAAACCCCCTCTTAAGGATACAAGGTGAATGAAATGACAGACAATTTTCCGATAGATGTTGTCGGCCTAAGGAAGGAATACAAAAACTTCGTGGCCGTAGATAACCTCGATCTGAAAGTAGAACGCAATAGCTTTACGGGGCTGTTAGGACCCAACGGTGCAGGTAAAAGTACCACACTTAAGATCCTCACAAATCTGATAAATGCTACCAGTGGAAATGCGTATCTCAATGGAATAGATGTCACAAAGGACCCCAAAGCAGCATTGATAGGTGTAGGAACTGTAGTGGAAACACCAGAATTCTATGGCTATCTCACTCCAAAGGAGACCTTTTCTTACATCGGTGAAATATTCGGAATGACCAGTGAAGCAATATCCTCTGAAACCGACGAGATATTGGAAAAAGTAAAGATGGTAGAGTGGGGCGACAAAAAACTTAGCACATTCTCAAAAGGAATGAGGCAAAGGATAGCTTTGGGATTGTCTTTGATGAACAGTCCCAGTATAATCATTCTTGATGAACCCACTTCCGGACTTGATCCAAGAGGAATGGCCGAGACCAGAGAGATATTGAAGAACATAAGGAACACCTCAAAGGACCTTACAATACTGATGAGCTCACATGTACTGCATGAAGTGAATGATCTGTGCGACCATGTGGCGCTGATCAATCACGGAAAAATGTTGATACAGGACAAGACAGAGGCAGTCACACATCTGAACAAGATCCGTAAACTCAGTTTGAACTTTATCGGAGGTCCGACAAATTCAACTGTGGAAAAGATCTCTGGCCTTCCAAACGTGACAAAGACATCTATCGAAGCAAGAACACTTGTGGTCCTCTTCGAAGGAGATGACAAAGATCAAGCAGATTTCTTCGACAATGTCTCCAAACTCAGTGTTGGCGCATATAACTTGAATGAAGAAGATGCTCTAGAAGCGGTCTATTTGGATATGATCAAGGAGACGAGGTGATTCACTTGACAGAATTGAATAAGAAAGATGATCTCAGACAGTCAAGGGTCGTAATGAAATACGAATTTAGAAAACATCTCGAAGGAAAAAAGATCCTGCTATTCGGAGGATTGATTGCAGCTGTACTGTTATTACTGACTGTCCTTCCTTATGTATTCGGTGACGGACTTCCTAAAGATGCTTCCGACCTTGGTTCTCTGTACCTTATGTTCGGCAGTCTCATAGTACTCATTGCAGCAACATTGTTCACCTCTGGTGCAATTGCTTCTGAGTTCGAAGAAAGAACTGCACTGATACTCTTCACGAAACCGATCAGGAAATGGTCCATATATCTAGGAAAGTATGTTGCATCATGTCTGCTAGGAATAGCCTTCATGGTTGTGTATTACGCAATTGTATGTGCAGTATCCTTGGCCGTAACGGGCTCGATACCTCCACATTTCGCTGCATCCCTCGGACTGACCGTCTTGTACGTGGTATCCACAAGTGGAATAGCTATGATGATCAGCTCGTTCGCAAAGAAAAGCAGTACTGCGGCCATATTGACATTCATAACGCTGTTACTTCTCATATCGATCGTAACTGGTGTGCTGATGATGTACAACGTGGACACCTGGTTCATGTTAGATGATGCCTCAAATCACATCTCTACTAGCGTAACTGGCGAATCCGGTACCGGTACTGCGGCTGGAGTCATGGTCGTCTGGGCATTTATAACGACTACCCTTGGATACTTCATATTCAAGAAGAGAGAATTCTAAACATTTTAGGGGGACTCCCCCATTTTCATTTTTATTAGTAAAAAATGCTACAATTATCTACATGTGTGAATATTGCCGGAAGGATCAACTTCAACGAAAAATAGAATGAGTTTATATAAAACACCAAAATCAAAAACCATATTTTTAAAATCCCATCATTCAAAAAATGCCCATCCTCATTGAACATAGAAAATCAATATCTATCGGTTTCCCATAACCCCATCAGATATCATGAAGACGCCTCAGCAAAGAATGGAAGAATACGGGGATATCAGAAACGACATATGGAAAATCTTTGAGAGCAAAGGTTACTATCCGCAAGAAATGGCTGGTCCTCTGAGCAACATGATAGTAGAACTTTGTGTGATAACCTCTGACAAACCGCTCATGGATATCAACACGATCTGCAAGACCATGACCTCAGATGTGAAGAACATGCTGAAAATGGTGAAAGAAGAGAACAATAATGTCGAGTGATGAATTCGATGAGCTGAGTGCTTCAACATTCAAAATGTAGTGAAAATATGGTCTCTTTCGTCGAACAGATAAAAAGATTCATTGTTGGAACGATAGTGGGCATAGCCTCGATGCTTCCGGGTGTCAGTGGTGCGATAATAGCGGTATGTTTTGGCGTATATGAACGCTTAGTTGCAGATCTGGCCGACCTGAGACACAGGCTCACAACTGATTTTGTCTTCATATTGGTGATAGGACTAGGTATCCTATTCGGCATGGTGGTATCCGCATTCGGATTGGATTACCTGATGGATCAATACCTGGTTCTCGCCTTGTTCTTATTCCTTGGTCTGATTATCGGGCAGATACCGGAGCTCTGGAAAATAACAAAACCAACACCTGAAAAATTCAATAAATACAACATCGTTGCCGCTGCCATAGGATTCTCAGTAATGCTTGTGCTATTAAAGGTGGGGATAGCAGAAGATGCAGTTGTAGGACACAACATAGAATCGTATATTTGCCTCGTGTTCGTAGGAATAATATTCGCAATATCAAAACTGGCACCGGGAATAAGTGGCTCAACGATACTTCTCGCACTTGGTCTTTATCAACCATTGATGAATGCCATTACCCATTATGATTGGGCCCTTCTTTTTCCCCTCCTCCTGGGACTGATCATTGGTCTCATCGGCTTTGCAAAAGTGATTAACTACGCTCTAAACCATCATAGAAAATCCACATATTGTGCAATATTGGGACTGACCGTTGGGTCTGTAGCAGTCATACTTAGTTATGCTTATGCAGATATCACATCATCTCTTGATGTCCTTGGCGGAATAATGGCCATGATCATTGGAATAGGGATGAGTATGCTGTTCGTCAAAATAGGAAAGATCTCCTGTAATAACGATCAAACTTGATTAAATTCCTCAAATACGTTTATATGGGATTTAAACAATACTATTAACATGTTCTGTCCAGGCTGTGGTCGTTACTTAAACAGTAATGTAATGGAGTGCCCATATTGCAGTGCAGATATCACAGCCCGTGTTCAATCTCGTACAGAGATGATGGAAAAATCCAAAACGCCCGGAATAGAACTGAATAATAAAACTGAAGATCCGCCAAAATCACCCATAAAAAATATCAAAAAAGAACCTTTATTAGATTTCAGTAATAGATTTTTCTTTTTCGCATTCATTTCCAGCATAGCATTGGCGTTATGCATGTTCTTGCCCTGGACCATCTGGAATGGAGGGGACGTACACATAACATACAATGCCATAGACATGCTATCTTTCAAATGGGAAAGTTCATCCTTACTGAGTAAATATCTTCCAATGATCGTTTCTATGTGTGGTATTGTATCCCTATTAGGATTATTGTTGCGCAACAGAAAATCATGTACGGTTTGTGTCTCTTTCGCTTCCGGATTATTTTCTTTGATCCTTATATTCATATTCGCCATTATGATCTATCTGGGCACAGGTCTGAGCCCTTATTATGGACTTGGAATTGCACTGATCTTTTCACTGATACTTACTATGTGCACCCTCAACATTGCTGAGGGCTTCAAATGTTATAGAAAAAAGAAAAAACAACTAAACTAAAAATCAAAAAAATATTGACTGAATCAAACAAATTTTAAGAAAAAATTCCAACTATCAACAAAGAAATTACTACGATAGATGCCATTTTAAAATCTATAAAAATTAACGAACGAGCAGGACGGAAATTGGATGGATGGGAGTCCCGCTCATTCTTAGAAGACCGAACATCGGGGGATGCTTACGGTTCTTCTAGATACAAAATCTACTATGGAGTATTTAATCCAAACCAAGAGGTCACCGAAGATGACCGAAAGTGCTGACCCCTCATTTTACCTTGTGACGTGTCTTCACAGCGATACCTCTTTTCAGTTCGGTCATCTCCCTTCCGGACATCATTGCAACGCCCACTCCCTTGACCTCTCCGTTACAAACTATCACTGCCTCATCACCAATACGGATCCTTGGGTCCGCTTTTACAACACCGACAGCAAAAAGATTGCCCTTCATTTCGAAATTCATCATCTCTACTGTGAATAATCCTGACGCGGCCATTACTTCTGCTCCTTCAAAAGTGAGAGACACCATCCCTCTCTCCGGAGTGAGCATTCCAAGTTGGATCTTCTTGGTCTTATCATTAATATCCTCTCTCATGAGCTTCCAATAAGGGAATTTTCCAATAGCGTATGTATTGTCGTTCATGAGTAGGTCTGCAGCCTCTTTTCCAAATTGATAAACGAGTACAGCCCTCATAGCCTCCCTGCGTTCAACATAATAGTCTACAGGCTCCATGTCCTTGGTGTTTCTCCTGAGGGCCTCATCGAGGTTCCTTAACGATGCAGGAGAGGTCGGATCACCGACAACTGTGAATTCCATATCAGCGAGACCTTCGACAAGCTCACGGTCATCGATATGACATATGATTCTGTCATAACCTTGCGATATGATCTTTGACAGCATATCTCTGATCATCCTCTTCTCCTCACATTTCCATTCTCCTGTGACTGGAATGTCATATGAGTTCGCAGGATAGTACACATCAAGTTCTCTGGGCACTATGCCGAGCGGTGATGTCACTATAACCTCGTGTACAAGTGTGTCGTGGGATGCTGTGTGGATCGCTGACGCGAAGGCCTTATGGGTCTTTGAAATGTGATATGGCTTCTTTGCGGAACATGGAAGGATCAACAGAACACGCTTATGCTCTGGTTTTACATATGAGTCCATAATCCTCTCCCTGTATCTTATCAGGTCCGGTCTACGCAATGACTGTGTCGTATTACAAGAGAACCTACATCCAACTGTGGAACATGCCTCTTCCTGATATGCGAACCCTACACGATCGAATATCCTCAGAAGAGCTACAGAGGACGGCGAAGACGTTGCCCTCTGGTCGACAAGTTCTCTTAAACGCTGGGCCATGGTGAAAGTTATTATCTTTTCACGTTCGATCAGCATTTCTTTGCAATTTATGTCAGAAACATCCGTGCCTGTTAGGACGTCCCCTTCAGGGATCAGCTTTATTCCATTGATGCCTGCTGCTCTTGGCAACGAATCATCAAAGATATCCACTCCCATGTAAGCATACAATGCCATCGTAGAGGGTTCAGCAAGACCAAGAATGCACAGAAGCCTGTTGTATCCTATCTTTTCTCTTATGGCGATTATTGACTCGATGGCCTTCCTTGGCTCTCTCCTTAATTCATAACCATTAGAAATTACCACAAGTTCAACATCGTCCGGGATCTCTTCCTCTCCGGTGAATGGTAGCCTTGTTACTAGGACTCCGTCCATGCATAATGTTTCTATACTCATTCCTGAAGAAGCCGTGATGAACAATTTGGTATCGATGGGCATCTCAGAGCCCATGACCACAAGTTTCCTAATATTTCCTTCCTGGATGTATATGGGGTCCTCTGAAGGACCATCATAAGAGGATATCACCGCCGGTGTTCTGACAAGGGCCTCCCCTCTCTTAAAGTCGCAAACTCTTCCTCTCTGTGATCTGCCGATAACATCCAGCATAATACCTCCTAATAGGCGGTCACTAATTAATATTACCGCGTACCAACCTAGCAAATAGACAAACTGTTAAATCGTGGCGGGAGAATAGAGTGTCATGGACTTTTACGACAAGGACCTGGTGTCCATCCGCGACCTTGACAGAGAACACATTGAGTCTCTATTGGACCTCTCGGAGGAAATGATCCCCTACGCCAGAGGAGAAAAGGTCGAACGCATGCTTGACGGAAAGGTTTTGGGCAATCTATTTTTTGAGCCCTCTACCCGCACAAAACTATCTTTCGAAAGTGCTGCCTGCAGATTAGGTTGCAGCGTAATAGATGTTTCCGAGATGTCCATGACATCCATATCAAAAGGCGAGACTCTTGCTGACACCATCAGAATGGTGGATGCGTACTGTGACGTCATCGTCCTCAGACATCCCCACGAAGGAGCTGCCAGACTTGCCGCTAAATTCTCTGAGAATCCGGTCATAAACGCAGGCGACGGAGCTGGTTCTCACCCCACACAGACACTCCTGGACCTATTTACGATGAGAAAGGTGAAAGGTTCACTAGACGGTCTGAACGTCGTCCTTGTAGGGGATCTGAAATACGGCCGTACCGTACATTCCCTTGCCGATGCCCTCACAATGTTCGGTGCAAAACTTACACTTGTAGCACCAGAGACACTTCAGATGCCTGACGACATATATCATCATTTAAAAGAAAAAGGATGCAATCCCAAAAAGACCTCTACACTGGAAGATGTCATAGGTCAGGCAGACGTCCTATATGTCACACGTATACAAAGGGAGAGATTCCCAGACCCTGCTGAATACCAGAAGGTCGCAGGAACCTATAGGATCGACAATACTATGCTTAGGGAAGCAAAAAGCGACATGATCGTGATGCACCCCCTACCCAGAGTGAATGAGATCGCATATGAGGTGGATTCGACCCCTCATGCAATGTATTTCGAACAAGCATTCAACGGGGTCCCGGTCAGAATGGCCATACTTCGCGCTATACTCAGAGGCATTTAAATGGCAGACGGAAAAATCGTAGAAACAAAGATACCTCCAATCAGGAACGGAACAGTCATCGATCACATATCCAACGGTCAGTCTTTGAATGTCCTCAAGATCCTAGGGGTCAACGAGAACAACATCGACTCCGTGATAAGCATCGGAATGCATGTACCTTCATCCAAATGTAACTCTTGGAAAGATGTGATAAAGGTGGAGGACCGTGAATTAGACCCTCAAACTGTAGATAAGATCGCACTTATCGCACCAGAGGCCACGATCTCGATAATCAGGGATTATTACATAGCTGAAAAATTCAATGTAAGACTTGAGGACCATATCGTAGGTCTCGCAAAATGCAGCAATCCCAACTGTATAACCAACAAGGGAGAGCCGATCGACCCTGAATTCATTGTGGAAGAACGTTGCCCTCCTAAGCTCAGATGCGTTTATTGCGACAGGATACTTACGAACATCTCCGATAATCTACTCTGAACATGTTGATACTTCTTGTAGCAGGCATGCCTGGTTCCGGTAAAGAGGAGTTCTTGACCGTGGCCAGGTCGATAGATATCCCTTTCCTTAGGATGGGAGACATTGTTAGGGATTCGTATTCCTCCAGGTCCCCATCCGATACGAATCTTAGCGTTGGCGATTTTGCCTCCTTAGAAAGAGAAAGACATGGAAAGGATATCTGGGCCAAGCGCGCGCTACAAAAAATGTCTGGAGATATTTTCCTTGTTGACGGATGCAGGAGCCTCGATGAGGTGGCATCATACAAAAGACTGAGCGATAATGTACGCATAATAGCAATACACAGTGCACCGTCTGTCAGATACATTAGACTTTTAAAAAGGGCCAGAAATGATGCGCCGAACAACCTCAATGAATTCGATGCCCGTGACAGCAGGGAGATGTCATGGGGACTTGGAAACGTCATAGCGCTAGCCGACATCATGATCGATAATTCTTCTACCCTCGAAGACTTCCACATAAGATCCGGTGAACTTCTGGAGAACATCAAATGAGATTTACTACTGCACGTCTATGCGGTGGAGAGGCCCTGATGGCCATATCGGCCGATATCATGGATATCGATATGACCAAAGCAAAAGGCTATCTGATGTCCAAAGGATATAACATCAAACAGTCCGACGACCTTATGATCGTCTTTGATTGGAACGGCATGGAAACGACCTTATACCCTCAGGGAAAGGTCATGTTCTTCCCCCTCCAGGATAGAACCTCTTGCATAAAATATGCAACAGAAATCCTTGATGCCTTGATATAAATTCATTTTATATTAGAAGGATATAGGCCCCTATGGTGGCATTGATAGAAGCGGCAATAGTGATATTCATATCACTCTTACTGTCGATATGCGGCTGGAAATTCAAGATGCTCACTGTCGGTGGTGCTATAGCCGCATTCATTACTGGCTCTATTGTCGGACTCACTAGCAACCTTGAATGGTTCGCCCTTCTGATATTATTCACTGTATCCGGTCTTATAGCAACCAGGATCGGATTTGATAGAAAACTGAAAAAGGGGATCCAAGAAGGAAAACACGGGGAGAGGACCCATCTAAATGTCCTAGGTGTTGGAATACCCCCCTGCATAATCTCCGTGATATATCTTTTGGCAAATGGACAATATTCATTTGAATTGACTATTGCCTTCATAAGTACGATGGCCGTCTCTGCGGCAGACACAATAGCAAGTGAGATCGGTACTAAAGATGAAAGAGTATGGTTGATTACAACCTTCAAACGTGTTAAGCCCGGAGTAAACGGAGGGATATCCATCTTTGGCACAGGCATATCCATACTTGCATCTCTGGCAATATCCATTATCGGATGGCTTATGATATATCATACCATAGAGATCTACATCTTGATCCCCACTTTTGCAGGCCTTGTTGGTAATATGTTGGATAGTCTGTTGGGTGCCACCTTGGAAGATGGTGGATATATCTCTAAATACACCAATAATTGCGTGACATCGTTGATGGGGGCTGCATTCGGTGCAGCGGTCGCATTCATCATTTGAGTCCTGTACAAATAGGGACTGTCGAATGCATGGACGCCTTAGAACAATGAGGTTTGTTTATATTTGGGTTCAAACGCCCGCAAATACGCGAAGACCTCTTCGGGCTTCCAAAGAATGCCATGTTGCTTACATGTCTCCTTGAAGATAATCGTCAGACGATCATTGTTTAGACTATTGCATGAATACATATTTCCAAAATAACGAACATATCTTTCTTTCATTCCAGGGAAAAGATTGTCCAACTGGGCATAGAAATATTCCCTGTCACCCTCCCGAAGCGTCGTGCCGAAACCAAAACACATTATCCCATGTACCTTTGCCCTTATGCAATAATCCAATAATCCTTGTAAATTCTCCTCGGTATCGTTTATGAATGGTAGGGTCGGACATAGCCATACCACCGTCGGTATCCCATTGTCCCTCATAACTTCCAGAACATGGAACCGCTCCGATGTCGTAGATACGTTTGGCTCGATCTTGCGACACAGGTCCTCGTCATAAGTGGTCAAAGTGATTTGAACAACACATTTTGTTTTTTCATTAATGGCCTTCAAAAGGTCCAAGTCCCGTAGTATCCTGGATGATTTGGTCAAGATCGTCATACCGAATCCGTAACGCTTGATCAACTCAAGACATTGACGAGTGACTTGCAATTCCTCTTCCAGAGGGATGTACGGGTCGCACATCGCCCCTGTACCGATCATACAAGGTTTCCTTTTCCTACGCAACTGTTCTTCCAGAATATCCGGGGCATTGCGCTTGACCTCTATATCCTCGAAATCATGATCGATCTGATAACATGAACTCCTGCTATCACAGTAGATACAACCGTGGGAACAACCACGATACAGATTCATACCGTTCTGTGGCGACAATATCGTCTTGTAATCACCATAATGATATGCGACTGCCTTATCTTTCACGACCAAGAATAGGCAACGGCATTAAAAGAAATATTGGGAGGGGTCGCGCCCCTCCGTTTGATCAAAGCTTACAAAGTTTCAAAAGATAATCCCAACGAGCGTCGAGCTTCTCTTGCATTTCTTCCACAACAGGCTCCCATCTCTCGTTCATAAGGTGCTTGTACCTTCCCTGAGATGCGATCCACTCTGTAATGGGCTTCTTTTCGACCTTTCCCTCTGCGATCTTAAGACTCTCGGGCGACAAGGTGTAATCCGTACCGTTCTCTATCTCATACAGAGGCCATACACATGTATCGACCGCAAGCTTGGATATGTTTATGGAATCTTCTGGCTGGAACCTCCATCCTCTAGGACATGGACTGAGGGCGTTTATGAAACTCGGCCCTCCGCATTCAAATGCCTTGTGAGCCTTTGTTATCATGTCCCTCCAAGCATGTGGTGCAGCTTGTGCCACGTAAGGCACTCCGTGCATTGCAACGATCTTGGTCATGTCCTTGGAATATTCCTTCTTTCCATAACAGACGCTTCCAGCACACGATGTGGTCGTGGATGCGCCCATACCGGTAGCGGAGGACCTCTGAATACCTGTGTTCATGTATGCTTCGTTATTCAGACATACATACAACATGTGGTGTCCTCTCTCCATGGCTCCGGAAAGTGCTTGCAGACCTATATCGTACGTTGCCCCATCCCCGGCAAAGGTAACAAACTTGATGTCCTTGGTGATCTTGCCTTGTCTTCTCAATGATTGATAGGCCGATTCTACTCCTGCACATCCTGCTGCTCCATTTCCAAATGCCGTATGGATGTATGGGACATTCCAGGAAGTATATGGGAAGATGGTCGTAGAAACTTCGAAACAGCCTGTGGCACATGTCACAACGACATCCTTCTCCGTACCCATGAGGATCTGTCTGGCAATTATTGATTCTGCACATCCAGCACAAAGCCTGTGCCCACTTGCAAGCCTTACAGGTATCTTGTTGAGATCCTTCAATGAAAGTGTACTCATTCTCTCACCCCCAAATAATTGATACGCTTGGCCTTTCCTTCCTTCACGTCCTTATAGACAGACACGAAATCGGATACCATTGTATCGGCTCCTCCCAATCCATAGATGTAGTTGTACATCTTGGGCATCTCTCCTTCGTTCTCAAGAGCGGCAGCAACAACTTCGGGGAACATCGGCCCATATGAACCTATGCTCAGATGTCTGTCCATTACGATGACCGACTTCTTACCCTTCATGACCTTTGCAAGGTCGCTGATCGGCCATGGCCTGTATAGACGTGGCATTGCAACACCGACGTGCATTCCCTCTCTGCGAAGTTGATCCACTGCTTCCTTCATCGTTCCGAATGAAGAACCTAGGACTATCGCTATGCAGCTCGCATCGTCGCACATGTATTCCTCCACAAGATTGTATTCTCTTCCTGATATCTGCTGGAACTCCTTGAATACCTGCTTTGTGACCTCCAATGCCTTATCCATGGCCTTTACGGTCTGATACTTATGAGGGAAATAGAACAATGGACCGTCCATGAGGTTATGGGAGACCGGGTGCTCAACATCAAGCAGCGGATAAAGCGGCTTGAATTCTCCAACGAACTTCTTCACAGCGTGAGTGTCCAAAGGTGTCATCCTCTCGATAGCGTGTGTAAGTATGAATCCGTCCAGATTCATAAGACACGGAAGCTGAACCTCGTGATGTTCCGCAATCCTCGGTGCAATTATGGAAAGGTCGTACGCCTGCTGGACATTCTCTGCGAATAGGGACATCCAACCTGTATCCCTTGCCGACATCACGTCTCCATGATCGTTGTTTATATTAATCGGCCCGCTGACGGCCCTGTTTGCAACAGCCATTATGATCGGCACGCGCATTGACGCAGCTATCGGGAGTACTTCCCACATATATGCCATTCCCTGAGATGCCGTAGCGGTGAATGTCCTTGCACCTGCAGAACAAGCAGTTACACAAAGTGTCAGTGCGCTATGCTCAGACTCTACACATACGAACTCCGTCTTGACCTCTCCGTTTGCAATATATTCCGCAAACTTCTCAACGATGATCGTTTGAGGTGTGATCGGATATGCAGCGCAAACATCGGGGTCGATCTGTCTCCACGCGAGAGCGACCGCACAATCTCCGTTTATAGCAATATCGCTATGCTTTGCTGGTGTCATCTCATTCCTCCCCTTCGACCATTGTGATAGCCTTCTTGGGACATGCCTTCGCACATATCCCACATCCCTTGCAGTGGGTCTTCTTTATACCCACTACCTTGTCATCCTTCACTAGGATGCAATCGTCTGGACAGTATATCCAACATGTCAAACAATCAATACACTTATCAAGATCTATTACCGGAAGCATACTTCTCCAGTCGCCGGTCTTGAATTCCTCAGAGGATCCGGGCTTGATTACACGGTCCCCTATGACCAAATCCTTATAATTGGCTAAATTGACCATTAACGCACCTCCTCATATGCTCTCTTGAGAGCTGAAAGATTCTTTACTATCATCTTATCAGATAATTTTCCTGTGAACTTGGTCGTTATATGGTCTTCGAGTTCACCATATGAAATGATGGGAGAGATCTTAACGAGCGCACCCAACATTGCTGTGTTTGCCATAGGCATACCTATTTCCTCGGTTGAGATCCTCGTAGCATCGACAGCATGGCAATCTACCATGGTACCAATGGCCTTCTTGAGTTCCTCGGGAGTACCTGGGTAATTGGCCAGGATCATGCCCCCTTTCTTGATTCCCTTTGCAACATCTACCTTTCCGATGAGTGTGGGATCGATAACAATAACGATGTCAGGCTCATAGACCTGAGTATGTACTCTGATAGGTTCCCCAGATATTCTAGCGAATGCCCTTATCGGTGCTCCCATCCTCTCCGGTCCGAATTCGGGGAAAGCCTTGACATATTTCCCTGCATAGATGGCGGTCTCAGCGAGAATCTCGTTTGCAGTGACGACTCCCTGTCCACCTCTTCCGTGCCAACAAATTTCCGTGTCCATGTTGAACCAACTTGGGGGTTAAATGTACATATCCGATTTAAAGCCTTGTATGTATTATCTCGATTTTCACTGTTTAAGAGAGAATATACTGAATAAAACACAAAAATATGCACCAGTTTATACGAATTTAGAAACAATAATACGAATTTCGAAAAAATAGGGATACTATTTTACTGTACCTGTGTGCTGTCTTGATATTCGAATGAAAAGACATACAAAACGAATAATAACTTGCATTTTTCCTACCAATAATTTTGTTGGTCTAGCAAGCAATAATAAAAATAACCCTATTAGGGGCCGTATAGGAAGCCGTGGGGGCTTTGTCCTTGCGCATTAGAAACCCCTTCCTTAACAGGGATTCCCATGGACAGAAGAATAATTGATGTTAATGAACTGCGCGTGACCGATGTACCCATTGTTGGTGGTAAAGGAGCGAATCTTGGAGAACTTACATCTGCAGCATTCCCTGTACCCAATGCATTCGTTCTCACAACGGTCTCGTACGACTATTTTTTGACCAAAAGCAGAATTATGAACAAGATCGATGAGGAACTCAAAAAGATCGATAAGAATTCTGACCAGAGCCTTACAGATGCATCTGGTAGGATCAGGAAACTCTTTGAAACTTATGAGATTCCTGCAGACCTCAAAAAAGAGATCATCTCGAATTACAACCTTTTGTTCACAAAAGGAAAGATGGGTTTCGTCGCTATAAGATCGAGTGCGACAGCTGAAGATCTTCCTGATGCAAGTTTCGCAGGACAACAGGAAACATATCTCAATGTGAAGGGAAACGACGACCTATTCGATAAGATCAGAAAATGTTGGTCCTCACTCTTTACTGCAAGGGCCATATCCTATCGTGAGAAACAAGGATATGCCCACAAAGATGTGAAATTGGCTGTCGTTGTTCAAAAGATGGTAAATTCTGAAATTTCAGGTATAATGTTCACAGTAGACCCGCACAATGGTGCTAAGAACATCATTATCGAAGCAGGATATGGGCTCGGTGAAGCGATCGTGGGAGGAGAAGTAACTCCTGATACGTACGTTATAGACAAAAGCAAAATGTCCATCTCCAAAAAGAGAATTTCTGTGCAAAAGTGGAAATATGTAAGAGGCCCAGATGTTGGATGCGTCAAAGAGGATGTCGCTGCAGACCTGGAAAAGGCCCAAAAAATATCTGACAATCGCATATTAGAGATCGCAGAACTAGGACGTCAGGTAGAGATCCACTATCAAAGACCGATGGATATGGAATGGTGCATAGAGGATGACAAAGTATATCTTGTACAGGCCAGACCGATCACTGCGATCGGAAATACTGGAGCAGATACGATCAAAACAGAGATATCTTCCAGTGAAGAGGTCATTCTCAGCGGACTTGGAGCAAGCCCAGGAATGGCTAGCGGAACTGTCTGCATCTACGATGAGACGATGAGTTTGGATGTTGTAAAGGACGGGGATGTCCTCGTTACAAAAATGACCATGCCGGATATGGTACCTGCAATGAGCAGGTCCGTTGCCATAGTGACTGACGAAGGCGGAATGACCTGTCATGCCGCCATAATATCCAGGGAATTGGGTACACCTTGTGTCGTAGGAACCGGACATGCCACTGAGAAACTAAAGAACGGAGATATCATCACTGTCGATGGAACAACAGGATCAGTTTACAGAGGAGAGATCAAAAGATCGACTGAACCCTCCTCACCATCCGAGACAGTGAACGCATCTTGCTACGAATCCGTGCCTATCACAGGAACAAAGGTCCTGGTCAATATGAGCATGCCCTCCAAGGCTGATGAGATCGCAAAACTTCCTTGCGACGGTGTAGGGCTAATGAGATCCGAATTCCTTTTCACCAACTACATAGGAGAACACCCGTGTGCCATCATCGAAGATGGACGCTCCGAAGAACTCATACAAAAATTGGCTGAAGGTATCTCTAAAGTCGCCAGAGCATTTTACCCAAGACCGGTAACTCTCAGGACATCGGACTTCAAAACGAACGAATACCGTGATATGAAAGGCGGTATGGACTTCGAACCTAATGAGGACAATCCCATGATAGGATGGAGGGGATGTTCGAGATACGTCTCTGACTCTTATCGTGATGCATTCATATGCGAATTGAAAGCCATAAAGAAAGTAAGGGATGAATTCGGGCTGAAGAACGTACACATAATGCTCCCGTTCGTAAGAACAATATCGGAAGTTCAACAGATCACCGAAATGATGACATCGGTAGGACTTAGAAGAGGCCTTGATCTGAAGCTTTATTTCATGGCCGAGGTCCCCGTCAACATCTTCATGGCAGAAGAGTTCTGCAAATACTGTGATGCTTTCTCGATCGGTTCGAACGACCTCACTCAGCTCATTCTCGGATGTGACCGCGACTCAGACCTTCTAGGAAAGATGGGTTACTTCGATGAAAGGAATCCTGGTGTGAAGGCTGCCATCTCCTATCTGATCAAGGTCGCACACAAGAACGGGAAAACGGTCAGTATCTGTGGACAGGGACCGTCAGTTTATCCAGAATTCGCTGAGTTCCTTGTTGAAGAAGGAATAGATTACATCTCCCTCAACCCTGATACTTTCGTGAAGACCAAGAGGATAATCGCTTCCGCAGAACAAAGAATAATGCTGAGGAACCTCAAGGAACTTAAGAACAAACAATAAACCAAAATGGGGGCGAACCCCCCTTCTTATTAATATAATTATATCAACTGAGAATTAGCGCACATACAAGTCAGTTGTCTGATATCGGCTTGCTGTTCTCCATCAATCTCTGATTGATCCCGTCTGCCTGTTCCTTTGGAAGTAACATGGTCGTGACCTCCATGAAGGGATGCTTTGAACCTTCGATTATCTTTACGTCGTCCAAGGTCCGTAGACCCCATTTCTCTGCTGTCTTCTCCAAACCTAACGGTACCTCTAAATTATTGGGTTCCAAAACTATGGCCTTGAAGGTCTTCAGACCTAATTTCTTGGCAGCCATGACCCTATGATGACCGTCCACGACTAGATATCCTTTGAGTCTCTTTATTACGATCAAAGGCTCATTTAAACCTCTTTTGATCTCATATTGCCTTCCGATGAGCTCGTCCATATAGACCTCTTTCTGCGTAGGTATCAATTGATCGATAAGGACGTCCTGGTTTGATACCCTGAGCTTTATTCCGTTCTGCTTCTCCATGAAATTCTTGACGGACATTACTTTCCCCGGTCTTGATTTTTCGATCTGAGACCTTACTATGTCTATATTGGAGATTATACCGACGAGTTTACGGTCCTCATCCACTACTGGGAGATTCCTGAGTCCGTACCTAAAAAGAATGCGCGTAGCATCATCTATTGACATTGAAGGGATAGCACAAAGCGTACCGCGACTCATTACCTCTCTCATCTTAGCATTAGGGGTATCAATATGCCTAAGAAGCTCCTTCGCAGAGACATATCCTAAAAGATAACCGTTCTCGACTATGGGGAATCCGTGAAAATTTGAACTTATGATCTTCTGCCTTACCTGCCAGACCGTCATATCTGGTGAAACACACTGGACGTTACGGATCATGTATTCGCCGACTGTCGCATCTGCCATTTTTATCATCTAGGTGATACGCACGCATGTGTTAATATTTTCCCGATGCGCACCTACCTATTATAGATACTCTATATAGAACAACGATAACAACCGTGCAATAATTGGTCAAACTTATCAAATCGAACGAATTTTAAGATCAAAATATTAACTGGATGTATAATATATCCTAAAAACCAATACTTTTTTAATAGACAATCTGGGTGGCTTAAATATTTTCAATTGTTAAAAACTAACCATTAAATACCACCGCTTAATATGGTGTTTTGTTGCCCTGGTAGTGTAGTGGCCTATCATGAAGCCCTGTCGAGGCTTCGACACGGATTCGAATTCCGTCCAGGGCGCTTTTCCATTCCTTAATTGCATATCTGTTTGTTTTATTCAGAAATTTGTCAATACAATAATTGTCATTATTGCGCATAATATGACACGAATCAAAATTAATTTTTATATACATACAATAAAACTCTTAAACGTTTAATAACACGAATTACATATTTTTATACTTCCAATCTATCTCGAATGACAGTGATAACACTGAATGCTAAAGTTTTAACAATTGCAATATTAGCTGCGATGATTGCATCCAGCATATGTTACATTGACATTGGAAACTCTAATGGTGAAAGTAATGAACCCTTCTACATTACAGATTCTAACGGAAATGTTGTCGAATTCGAACAAACATCCGAACATGTGATTATCCTTGGTTATGGATATGCTCTAAGCACAATTGACCTTGGATGCGAAGAAAACATTGTAGGAGTGGATTACTATACTGCTAAATACCTGGTAGAAGCAGGAGAAACACAATTTGAAGACCTCGATATCGGAAATTTCTACAATTCCGACGGATGTGTCCAAATAGCGACCGCCATACTTCAGATGAGCGAGGATGGAACATTCGATCTTGAAACCGATTGGATTATCGCACCTAGCTACTCATACATAACTAAAAGTGGTGGACTTATCGATATTCTCAACGAATACATTGGAGAGGGAGAATACAATCTAATAACACTAGTAGGAACAGCCACCTCCTACGACGATGTAATGGAAGTCATCGATGACCTCGGACAGATCCTAGGTGCAGATTCTAGCAGCATCCTGGAAGAGATGGAATATGTGCAGTACACCATCACTAAGACTGTAGAAGATAACGATCTGTCAGGTGCCGCAGCCATCCAAATCAGTTCAAGTGGAAAAGTATACAACACAAGTCTAATGACTTCGATTATTACAGAGATCCTCAACGGAGTCAATGCAGGAAATAACGGTGGCACAGTCACAAGTTACAGTGCAGACTACAGTGCCATACTCCAGATGGCATCACAATATGAGAACACTGTGATATTTGTGGACAGCAGCTACTCTGGAATAGCGGATCTAAAAAATTACCTATCTGATTATGACGTCGTTGTCATAGAGCATCAATGGGATAATATCTGCCCAGAAGTTACAAATTGTCTTTGGGTGATGGCGTGTGCCTTATATCCTGACTATTTCACAGGTGACGTTCCGACAGTTCCAGCAGAAGAAGACAACACTTTGCTGTATCTAGGGATCGGTATTGCTGCTGCTGTAATAATTGCAGTGGTAGCTGTAATATTGATCAGAAAACACTGATAAACTCTTTATCATAAAATCCGCTGAGGGGTCGATGGAAAAAAAGAAAGGACGTATCCGCACATTGGTGGCAATCATCGTTTTGATTGTCATAACAATGACGGCAATACTCTTGGACCTCGGATGGGCCAACTGGCCCCTCAGCATCTCAGAAGTCATAGACGTTCTGCTAGGTGGAGGTTCCACTGTGAACAGGACCATCGTCCTTGACATCAACCTTCCAAGGGTGGTCATGGGACTGTTCGTAGGAGCTGGATTAGCAGTCGCAGGAGCTGTGATGCAGGCCATATTCAAAAATCCAATGGCCTCACCCTACATACTCGGTCTTTCCAACGGAGCGGCCCTTGGCGCAGCAATAGGCATGGTATTCACAATCTCCTTCATCCCGATCGCTATTACCGTACCGGTACTTGCATTCATTTTCTGTCTTGGAACTATGATACTAGTATATTCCCTTTCAAGAGTAGGTGGAACCACCCAAACTGAAACTCTTCTATTGTCAGGTATTGCTGTAAGCGCTCTCCTATCGGCATTGGTCTCACTTATGACGTTCCTTGCAGGTGACCAAATGGAAGGGATTGTCTTTTGGACTATGGGAAGTCTTTCAAAAGCTACGTGGTCAAATCTAATGTTCGTGATACCCGTTATCTCCGTTGGTATCTTCATAATGACCACGATGTCCAGAGAGATCAATGCGATGATGCTGGGCGATGCCCATGCGATGGATCTCGGCGTGGATGTTCGCAGAGTCCGTATATTGCTCCTGGTCTGTACCACACTTGTTGTTGCTGCCGCAGTATCATTTGTCGGTGTGATCGGATTCGTAGGACTTGTGATCCCACACGTAGTTCGTTTGATAGTGGGACCAGACAACAGAATAGTGATACCCATCACAATTTTTGCAGGCGCCTCATACCTGGTGATCTGCGATTACATTGCTCATTGCATGTACGGCATTTCCGGTGTATTGCCAATCGGAATAATCACGGCTATAATCGGTGGTCCTTACTTCATCTACCTGTTGCGTAGAAGAAAACACGAGGTGGGATGGAATTGACACTAAAAGTAAGAGACCTCAAATTTTACTACGATAAGAAAATAGTACTTGATGGTATTGACCTTGATATCAGAGAAGGAGAATTACTTGGAATACTAGGCCCGAATGGTTGTGGAAAGACAACTCTATTAAAAAATCTGAATAAGAATCTTTCACCACATGAAGGATGTGTTTTGATTGATGATACAGATCTGGAAGAACTTTCAAAGAAAGAAGTTGCCAAGACCATTGCCGTCGTACCGCAAACAAATGAGATCCGCTTTGCATTCACCGTAAAAGATATCGTATCAATGGGCAGACTTCCTTTCACAAGAGCATTCGAAGGTGAATCCCATAAAGATATAGACATAATAAACAGCGCAATGCAAAGAACAGGTATTTGCGAATTTTCTGAAAGATACATCAACACCATGAGCGGGGGAGAACGCCAAAGGGTCATAATCGCTAGAGCATTGGCACAAACTCCCAAAATACTTTTGATGGATGAACCCACTCTGCATCTAGATATCAACACTCAATTCGATGTTTTGGATCTTGTATATGAATTATCAAAAAAAGAAAATCTTGCCGTGGTCGTTGTTTCTCACGACCTAGCAATGGTGGCTAGATACTGCGACCGTATAGTGCTTATCAAAGATCACAAGATCCACTCTATGGGCACACTTGATGAGGTCCTGACACCGGAAAATATGGATCTGGTATTTGGTGTTGATGCTGAACTCAGCATTGACGAGAAAACAGGAAAACGCACTGTAGTGCTTCATGGTTCTACGAAGAGACTTTAACGTCAAACGTCGGACCGAAAGTATCTTTTATTGCATATGGATAAAGAATATCATGCGTTGGATGTTGCGCGGAAAGATCCACAGAGCCACTGTGACGGAGACCAGACTCGATTACGAGGGCAGCATAACCGTTGATCAGGACCTTCTAGATAAATCCGGCATATGGCTCGGAGAAAGGGTCAGCATAGCTAACGTCAACAACGGTGCCCGCTTTGATACATATACCCTTCCCGGGGAAAGAGGTTCGGGCATCATAGCCATCAACGGCGCCGCAGCACACCTTTGTAACGTAGGTGACAAGATAATCATCATGGGATACGAACTCACTGACGAGCAGATAAACGCGAAAGTTGTCCTCGTTAACGAATACAACGAACCAGTCAAAGAATTCATTTATTGACCTATGTCAGGTATGCTACAATGGCCTAATATCTGATGCCAATAAAACAATGATTTATACTTATCTTACATTATGCCATGTATGTTGGATTATCCATCCAAATCTGTCAATCCCAATTCATTCGTACGTTCAAAATTTGAAAAAGCTTTAGATTTATGGAAAACTGACCCGAAAAATGAAAAGATAAAAGATATTCTTCTTGATAACATAGAAAAAAGATGTTCTGATTCTATGGTCCTGCTAGGAGACATATATGTCGATGGAACTGAAGAAGAAAAGAAAATAGCATTGGATCTTTTCATAAGAGCGGCAGAAATGGGAAATGATTCGGGTATGAGGAATGCAGGATACCTGCTTGCCATCGGCATAGGGTGTGAACGCAATAAAAAGAAGGCCGCTGAATGGTATATAAAAGCGGGAAATGCAGGAAACGCAAAGGCACAATGCAATATCGGAGTCATGTACGACTTTGGAAATGGCGTTTCCCAGAATTTTGAAGAAGCCGTCAAATGGTTCAAAAGATCAGCAGAGAACGGATACTCCAGAGGAATGACCAACCTAGGGATGATGTATCTTGAAGGTAAAGGTATAGAAAAAGATCCCATTGAAGCTCAAAAATGGTTCATTAAATCTGGATCCCCCAGAGCACTTTACAAACTATCGGAAATGTATCTTGAGGGATCTGATGTTGAAAAGAACGAAACCCTTGGGATGTCATACCTCTTAAAAGCTGCTGATGCAAAGAATTCTAAAGCAATGTACCGCCTTGCAACAATTAAAGAAAAAGACGATATGACTCTCGCATTATCACTTTATAAAGAAGCTGCCGCAAAAAGGAATAAAGATGCAATTGCGAGACTTGTAGAAATAGAAAAATATAAATGACCGCTGTGAAACCTCTATAAAAATTCAAAATAACGAATGTGCCATCAAGCCTCTGTCTTCTCTGGCTCCTTAGAAACTTCATCTTTTGAGACTTTCATTTTGAGGGCGGCCGCCATCTTTGCACCAGGTACGTTCTCGTCAGTCATTGGTATTGCATCCCTGAGTATGACATGAGGTCTTCCCTCATCCTCGATGACCTTTGATGTCACGCCGTATACAACCTTGAGATTCTCCTCGCTTATGACCTCTAGCGGTGTACCCACATCGTAGATGTTGCCTTGGTACATAAGTATGACCTCATCTGCGAACTTTGATGCTATGTTGATGTCGTGACTTATCATTATTATCAATATGTTCTTCTCGATCGACAATTCTTTCAGCATCTTAGTAACATCGATCTGGTGCCTCACATCAAGATTTGAAGTTGGTTCATCCAGTAGAAGTATCTTAGGTTCCTGGACCAACCCCCTTGCCAACATGACCTTCTGATGTTGACCTGCAGAGAGCTCATTGAATGGCCTCATGGCAAGATGCGATATCCCCAACATCTTTAGGGTATCATAAACGATGTCAAGATCGTTATCCAACGATTTCCATTTACTGTGGGGATGTCTTCCCATGAGGACCGTGTCTACCACTGTGAGGGGGAACGTATCATTGGCAGAATAGGGAACATAACCAACACTCTTTGCCATCTCCTTTATCGTTATATCCTTTACATCCTTCCCATCAAGTAATACGGCCCCAGAATCTGGAGATAATATCTTGTTTATGCAGTGTATCAATGTTGACTTGCCGACACCATTTGGCCCTAATATCGATACGAACTTGGCTCCATCCAAGTCCAACGATATGTCGTTGAGTACGGGTACACTAGAATATCCGAACTCCACATTATCTATCTTCAAATGCATTTGATACACCTGTTCATATTGGATATATTATCCAAAGTAATAATACATTCTTTCGTATAAATAGATAGGCCTGTATTGAAAAAAAGGCCCCACAATATTAAAAATCCTTTGTGATCAGACAATCTAGCCCCGCTAATAGATGTGACTGACACACTTTTGACTTCCTTATTATTATTCAATTTATCATCTACTATGAATATTAAATTGGATGCGAGCTTTTTGCCCGCATCCATATCATGATCTAGCAGCGATATAATCCGAATAAGTGATAGTTGTGGTCACATCTTGAGTAACATCAAAATCACCATCAGATTGAGCATCGTTCAAATAGCCCATGAACTCATCAACGAATTCTTGGAAAACCTTATCCGCATAACCTGAGAACAGATCAGGATACATTATCTCGGCCGCATATGCTACCCTGCACGCAACAGGTATTGCCGCATTGAGATATACCAAATCCTCATAGGATGTGCAATTGAAGAAATAACTCATATACTTCTCCCATGTGGATACAATATCTGAATCAGTCTGATTTATGAGGTCCATCGTTCTGAAATTGATCATATGCTGTACGCCATCATACTGAGTTATCGCTTCAGTATTTGCCAATTTCACGGAGCTTGTACCTTCCAATTGGGTTATGTTATTACCGCCTGCAAGTTCGGTTATTATCGTATATTGTGATTCTGTCTGACATAGGGCGTAATATTGAGAGAAAGCTATACAGGTCTCCTTAGTCTCGACTGTCGATACCTTCTCACTCACATAGTCCAAAATATCATAACATGAGTCGACATAATTCAACGCTGTCTCTTCTGTATCGGTACCGAGTAGGAACCCGATGGTCAAGGCAGCATCGATTGAAGATGTCGGGTCTCCACATTTGATTATGACAGTAGGTATTCCTGCCGCCTGAAAATCAGAACCGTAACCTCCCAGATTGTCTGTGGTCATAACAAATATCGCACCTATTCCTCCAGAAGAGTATAATTCAGTATCAATATTCTTTATGTTCAAATATGCAGTGCTATCGATCGATCTGGAATTTCCTGTCGTAAGCAATTCTGCATCACTGCTATACACTGGCCCTAATAGTGATGTGTAATCTGTCGATGTGATATATCCTGCAATGCTGTCCAGCCCTCCTATCACAAGGAACAATGATGTCATATCGACATTGACTGTCACCACATTCTTCAAAGGATAACTCATCTCAACAACATTAGAATCCTGATCTATGACATATACGATCGTAGATTCACGAGATATCAATTTCTCAACTATGGCTACATCGGAACTGTCTATTGTCCCATCGTTGTTAGCATCCGCAAGAGGATATTCTTCAAATGATTTGCTTCCGGAAATTATGTCCTTGACAATGGTCAAATCCTCATCATCGATTGTGTAATCTTGATTTGCATTACCCATTATGGAAAGAGCTGTATCCACATCGATTGAATCACTGCCTTTATTATCATTATGAACCAGATAGATCCATGCCCCTGCAATAACAACAACGGCAACGACAACAACGGCTATTATCTTCATATTTGCCATATGATTCGCACCTATTTGGCGTACTATGTAATAATATTTAATAAAATCGTATATTCAAAGTAACATATAATCTTAAAATTATATTACTTATAAATACTGAGAAAATATGAGCATTCCTAAAGATAGGTGAGTGATTTGGAAGACCCGAACCCAAAAAATACCTACAAAACTAACTCTTTCAAAAAAATATCACTTATATTCTTCATAGCAGTGATGCTTTGCCTATTAGTGATATTTACATCATTCATAGGTACCGATGTCTCTTTTACCCGCTCCTATGAGGTCATAATGGATCACATATGTGGTATTACATACGCCCCGGGAAGTCCAGATTGGTGGGCGGATTACTACATCTGGAACAATGTCCTGCCTGGTGTCGTAATGTGCATAATTGCAGGAGCTGGCCTCGCCATTGGCGGATGTGTTATGCAAAGTATGATGGGGAATCCTTTAGCAGACCCTTATACTACAGGTATATCATCTGGTGCCTGTCTGGGAGCCGTTACCGCCATAATAATGGGATTCTCATTCTCAACGGTAGCTGGAGAATATGGTATCATCACCAATGCGTTCGTATGCGCATTGATACCTGCGATCATCATAGTCCTATTCTCAAAATACATAAATAACTCACCGGCGACCATGATCTTACTGGGCACTGCAATATCCTACTTTTTCAATGCATTGGTCACGTTCATAATGATCGGGACGGATAGTGACACACTCCAATCAGCATTCCTATGGCAGGTAGGATCCGTGACAAATGCCTCGTGGAGTGACATCCCAATAATGCTCACCATTGTGGTGATATCGTCGCTGGCCGTGGAATTGGCATCTAGAAAATTTAACATACTGGCATTAGGCGATGATAGTGCCAAAAGCCTTGGTCTTGATGTTGAGAACTTCAGAATATTGTGCCTTATACTCCTTTCCGTACTTATTGCTTCTATAGTGAGTTACACAGGCATAATCGGATTTGTTGGACTTACATCGCCACATATTGCTAGATTCTTGATCGGCGGTAACAATAGATTCGTAATACCCGCCTCAATGGCGATAGGCGCACTTATGCTCACATCTGCCAACGTTATCGCCCGTATGTTGACTTCGACTGCAGACATACCGATAGGCGTGATAATGGCTTTCATCGGCAGCCCCATATTCCTATATCTGGTAATAAGAAAAAAATCAGACAGAGAGGTGATCTGATCACCGATACGGCCCAGATATTCAAAGAAAAATATCTTAAAAGTAATCGCCAAAAGATACTATTCATAGCAATATGCATAATATTGGTCGTATTAGCTTTCGGATACACATTGACGATAGGTTTCTTTAAAATCGGGATTATTGATACTTATAAAGTCATAATAGATCATATAACCGGAAATATCACTGATGCTAGAGCAGACAATATAATCTGGAACACACGTCTTCCCGAAGCAATAATGGCCGTTGTCGCCGGTGCATCACTTGCGGCCGCTGGTGCCGTCATGCAAACAATGATGCGCAATCCCCTTGCAGATCCCTATATGATGGGTGTATCATCGGGTGCATCCCTCGGAGCTTCGGTTGCAATCATCTTTGGCATCTGCATATTACCTGGCATTGCCGGTGACAACGCCATCGTGATCAACGCTTTCGTTCTCTCACTGTTGCCTACAGCTTTGATACTAGTAATGTATCGGAAGAGAAGCATGACGCCTACAAGGATGATATTGTCGGGCATTGCAATAATGTATGTTTTCTCTGCGATAACGACACTTTTAATGGTCACTGCATCATCCGAAACACTCGATGAGATCTAC